>NZ_DATCMV010000191.1:0-10852 GCF_036563125.1 Microbulbifer sp. | reverse complement strand
CCAGTTGATGCACAGGCGGCCGCCCGGTTTCGCGGTCCCCTTTTGAATGGTTGGCAAATCTGCTGCTATGACCCAGTCCGATCTCCATATCCCCGGTTACACCGTACACGGCCCCATTGGCCAGGGCGGTATGGCATCGGTTTACCTGGCCACCCAGGACTCCCTCAACCGCAAGGTGGCAATCAAGGTGCTGCGTAACGGCAGCAAGGATGCCGGCGGCGCTCAACTCAATGAGCGCTTCATCAACGAGGCGCACTTTATTGCCAGCCTCAACAACCCGCATATCATCACCATCCACGATATTTCGACCCTGCCCGGTGGCGATCACTACATTGCCATGGAGTTTCTCGGCGGCGGTGACCTGGACGAGAACCGCGAGCGCTTCCAGGAACCGGCAGCGATCCTGCGTCTGATCCGCCAGATTGCCGAGGGGCTGTCGGTGGTGCACGAGCAGGGCATCATCCACCGGGATGTAAAGCCGGCGAATATCCTGTTCCGCAAAGACGGCACCGCAGTGCTTACCGATTTCGGTATCGCCAAGGATGTGGATAACAATTCCGACCTTACCCAGGCGGGCTTCAGCCTGGGTAGCCCGTCCTACAGCAGCCCGGAGCAGGCCCAGGGCCAGCCGCTGGATATCACCACGGATATCTACAGCCTCGGCGTGATCCTGCTGGAGCTGCTGCTGGGCTATAACCCCTTCAAGGGTGACAGCCACACCTGCACGGCGATTAACCATATCCAGCAGGCGCTCCCCCCCCTGCCGGCACAATATGCCTACCTGACACCGCTGCTGGCGCGGATGCTGGCAAAGTCGCCCGCTGACCGTTTCCGGGACTGCGATGCGCTGGTGGCCGCAATCAACCCGCTGCTCGACCCGACCGCCCCTGTGCAGGTGACCGGTACCAAACCGGCAACCTTCAAGATGCCGGCGTGGCTCGCGGGCAAGCCGCGCCTGTTGCTGCCGGTGCTGGGTGTGGTTGCGGCAATTCTGCTGGTGTTTGCGCTGGGCTACGAGAACGAGACCGATCGCGAGATCAAGCGCCTGCTGCAACAGGCGGAGCTGCGGCTGCAGGATGCGCGCTATATCGCCCCCGAGCAGGACAATGCGCGCTACTACTACCGCCAGGTACTGTTGCTCGACCAGGACAACCGCGATGCGCTTGAAGGCCTGGTGCGCGTGACCGAAAAGCTGGTGGAAGACTATGTGACGCGCGGGGCCGAGGCACTGGAGCGCGGCAAGCTCAACAGCCCCAAGGGCAGCAGCGCGCTGTACTACTATCGCGAGGCGCTGGCCCTGGATGCGGAGAATCCGCAGGCACAGGCCGGGATCAACCAGATTGTGGATGAATTCGCCCACCGCGCCCGCACCAACCTGCTGGAAAACGACCTGGGTAGCGCCGACCGCAATGTCAAACGCGGTCTGAATATCCAGCCGGACGATGCAGAACTGCTGGCGCTGCGCCGGGAGATCAACGAAAAAATGCCGGCGGCAAAGCGGCTGATACGCGATGTATTTGGCAAATTGCGCGAGAAAATCGACAAAGATGGCTGAAGAGTCTGTTCCTTCCCGGTCGCGGACAGCACGTTTTACCGGGGCGGATAGGTTGCGCGTTTTGTAGACAACCCGCTTACTTACCTATAGAGTGTGCGTCTGCTAGAAAGAAAGCCACACATTTACAATCTACATTTCGCTGTTTTACTCGTAACACCTCGTCCTGCAGTTTTAAATCCCGGCTAATTTTCCAAGCAACACCCGCCTACTTAGAGGCATTAACCCGATTTAATCTCAGGATTTAACAGTATGTCTAATACAGTGAAAGGAACCGTTAAGTGGTTCGACGAAGCTAAAGGTTTTGGTTTTATTGCGCAGCAGTCCGGTCCGGACGTATTCGCGCACTTCAGTGCCATCGCCAGCACCGGCTTCCGCACTCTGACCGAAGGCCAGACCGTTGAGTTCACCGTAACTCAGGGTAAAAAAGGCCCGCAGGCTGAAAACATCGTAGTCGTTTAATCGCGATACGCATGTAAAAAACGGGCCCTTCGGGGCCCGTTTTTGTTTCCGGTATCCAATGATGGGTACCGCTATATCACCCGGAGATTATCCGGGCCGCCATTCCGTGGCACTATCGCGTTCAATTCCAGCGCACGGCCACTGGACGGTTTGAATAAGAACAACATGAGCCTGGGAAAGCCATGAGTGACACCGATACCCTGTCGGATCAGGACCTGATCACCACACCTCAGCCATCTGACCTTGCACCGCAGGCCTGCGAGGATTCCGCCAGCGCACCCGCCGCGCCCCACTGCGGCAACTGCGGAGAACTTCTGCTGGGCCCCCACTGCCACGCCTGCGGCCAGCCGGAAAAGAGCCTGGTACGGCAATTCCCCGAGCTGATCGGCGATTTTTTTGGCACGGTGTTCGGGCTGGATTCGCGTATTGCGCGCACGCTGGGCCCACTGTTGGTGAACCCGGGATTTCTGACCAGCGAATACTTCGCCGGCCGCCGTGTGCGCTATGTAAGCCCGGTACGCTTGTTTGTGTTCCTGTGCCTGACCGCATTTTTCGCCGCAAAACTGAGCAGCGACTGGCGCACCGATGTCAGCATCGGTCAGGTTGGCGCCGATGTAACATCGCCCGACGTTGACCTCAACTCGGTCGAGCACGACATCACATCGGCCACCACTGTGGAGGAAGTGTTGCGGTTACGCGATCAGGCGATAAAAGACATTGCCGAGATTTCCGCAGAAAGTGGCGAGGTACCCGGAGTGACCGGGCTGTTGAGCGGCGTCGAGCAGATCGTACGCCAGCGTGCCGCCCAGCGCATCGCACAGCTCGACCCTGCGGCGGTTGCGGGTCCGGACGAAGAGGAACCCCAGCAGATCACGGAATCGCAGAAGATCACGGCACCGCAGATCGAGGGAGCACCCGAGGCAGTGAATGCGTGGTTTGTTCGCCAGAGCGCGAAACTCACGCTGAACATTTCCCGTATCGCCAAGGACCCCAACCTGCTCAAGGATGCGCTGTTCAGCGCGATTCCCTCGACCCTGTTTGTCATGCTGCCGTTCTTCGCGCTGTTCCTCAGCCTGTTATATGTGTTCAAGCGCCGCCTGTATATGGAGCATCTTATTGTGGCGCTCCACAGCCACGCCTTTCTGTCACTGGCGCTGCTGCTGATGGTGCTGATGTCGGACCTGCGTGCCTGGCTTACCGAGCCACATACCCTGCCACAGGCACTGTTCAACCTCGCAATCCTGGCGCTCGGGCTGTGGATGCCGGTCTATCTGCTGTTGATGCAAAAGCGTGTCTATGGGCAGGGCTGGCCGATGACCACACTTAAGTTCTCGGTGCTCGGGCTGGTCTACTTCATCCTGCTCAGTACCGCCACCACCATAACCGCACTGGCCAGTATCGCCCGTCTCTAACGGCTCTTAATTGGGGTGCTCGGGGCCGTCCGCCAGTGCGGTCCCAGCTGCTCAATTAACACACAAACATCTCGACACTCCGCCACCACCGCCGTATAGTGCGCGGCCCGCGCCCTATGTCTGTTGCACATCATTACCGCGGCGCCCCCTTTCAGTTACACCTCCCGGGACAGACTCTTGATTACCACCGCCAACATCACCATGCAGTTCGGTGCCGAACCGCTGTTTGAAAACATCTCCGCGAAGTTCGGTAACGGCAACCGCTATGGCCTGATCGGGGCCAATGGCTGCGGCAAGTCCACCTTTATGAAGATCCTGAGCGGTGCCCTCACGCCCAGCGCCGGCAATGTCTCCATTGCCCCCGGCTGCACCCTCGGCATCCTGAGCCAGGACCAGTTCGCGTTCGAGGAGTACACCGTGGTGGATGCGGTGATCATGGGCGATACACGCCTGTGGGAAATCAAGCAGGAGCGCGATCGTATTTACTCGCTGCCGGAAATGACCGAAGAAGACGGCATGCGCGTGGCGGACCTGGAAGTGCAGTTCGCAGAACTGGACGGCTACAGCGCGGAGAGCCGTGCAGGCGAGATCCTGCTGCAGGCGGGTATTGAGGAATCCTTTCACTTCGGCCTGATGAAGCAGGTCGCTCCGGGGTGGAAACTGCGGGTGCTGCTGGCTCAGGCGCTGTTTGCGGACCCGGACATCCTGCTGCTGGACGAACCGACCAACAACCTGGATATCCACACCATCCAGTGGCTGGCGGAGGTGCTGAACCAGCGCAAGTCCACCATGATCATCATTTCCCACGACCGCCACTTCCTGAACCAGGTGTGCACGCACATGGCGGACATCGACTACGGTGACCTGCGTATTTTCCCCGGTAACTACGAGGATTTTGTTGCGGCCTCCACCCTGATCCAGGACCAGCTGCACGCGGAGAACGCGAAGAAGACCGCCGAGCTGGAAGAGCTGCAATCCTTCGTAAACCGCTTCTCCGCCAACGCGTCCAAGGCCAAGCAGGCCAGCTCGCGCGCGAAGAAGATGGAGAAGATCCAGCTGGCCGAAATCAAGCCGTCCAGCCGTGTGAAACCCTATATCACTTTCCAGCAGTGCAAGAAGCTGCACCGCCAGGCGGTCGAGCTAGAAGGCCTGAGCCACGGCTTTGATGGCGAATCCCTGTTCCACGGCGGCGATTTGCTGCTGGAGGCCGGCGCGCGCCTCGCGGTCATCGGCGAGAACGGTGTGGGCAAGACCACCTTCCTGCGCTGCCTGGTGAACGAAATCCAGGCCAATGGCGGCACCGTGAAATGGTCCGAGAACGCGGCCATCGGCTACTGCCCACAGGACAGCAGCGCCGACTTCGATAACGACCTCACCATCTTCGAGTGGATGTCCCAGTGGCGCCAGCCCAAGCACGACGATTTGACCGTACGCGGCATGCTCGGCCGCCTGCTGTTTACCGCCGACGATGCCAACAAGAAGGCGCGCGTGTGTTCCGGTGGTGAGAAGAACCGCCTGCTGTTCGGCAAGCTGATGATGATGGATACCAACGTACTCATCATGGACGAGCCCACCAACCACCTGGATATGGAATCCATCGAGGCGCTCAACAAAGCGCTGCTGAAGTACGAAGGCACATTGATTTTCGTGAGCCACGACCGCGAGTTTGTTTCATCGCTGGCGACGCGCGTGGTGGAGATCAAGGACCAGTCGCTGATCGACTTCCAGGGTACTTACGAAGAGTATCTGGCGCACCGCGAGAGCACGGCGCGCGCAGCCTGATTAGCACCTGCATAATAGCCCCATAAAAAACGCCGCATCCGCGGCGTTTTTTATTTGAACATCAGCTCCGGATTTTTCATCGACTTCATCTCCAGCACATTGCCGTTGGGGTCTTTGATGAAAAACGTTTCCTGCTCGTACTCGTTGCCGACAAAACGGCGATAGGGTTTATCCAGGTATTCCAGGCCGGCGGCCTCGATACGCGCCTTGAGTGCCTGGAATTCATCGTTCGGCAGGTGCGCGCCAAAGTGCGGCACCGCCACCGCGCCCATATCCACATCATGGCGCACATTGGGCAGTTGTTCCTCACTCTGGTGCAAGGTGAGTTCATTGCCCCAGAAATCGATATCCACCCAGCGCCCCACTTCGCCATTGCCGCTCTTGCAGCCGAGCACATCACAGTAAAATTTTTTCGCGGTTTCCAGGTCCCCGGCAGGAATGGCCAGGTGCATGCAGTTGGATTTCATAATTACTCCAGTAACGTGCGAGACTCCGGTTTACAGTTTCTCCTGCTCTCCCCAAAACAGGGCGGCAAAAAACTTTATGGCGCCTATCGCCACAAAGCCATACAGAAGTAATCCCCTGCCCTGACTCACCAATGCGACCGCGCCGAGAATCATTGCAGTAATCATCGCACCGAATATGGCGAACTTGCCCAGATCAAGCCAAAAATTCCCTTCCCTCCCCGACAATTCAGACAGAGATTTCCCCCGCAGCAGCTTTCCACCCTTGAGCCCCAGAAAGGAGGTTCCCGCACCAGGTAGCGCCACCGAAGAATCGGGCATGCGCAGTGCGAACCACTCTCGTTCACTCAGCTGATAAAATTCTTCGCGGTTCGATCCGCTGAAATTCAGATAGCGATCCAGAACCTGCATTGCCGCCACCCCAACGGGGGCTTCACTCTCTCCTATCCGCGTAAGGTTGTACTGGGCAATTTTCCGCAATAAGTTCCCGGTTAAATGGAGGCGGAAATCCCGATCCAGCAGATACGGGCAACCGGCGATAAAGTCCCAGCATTTGGCATTGTCCCTATCCGGCTTCTGGAGAATTTCATCCGCGGTCGCAAGCGCCTCATCCAGGGCCTTGCGGTAATCATCGTCGAGACTGTCCCGGCACTCATCGTTTTCAGGAGAGTAAATTCGCTCAACCCGGTATCCCTGTTCCGGTGTTTCCCCTCTGGAAATCCGGAAGCCATCGACTTCGACCATCATCTCGCTGTCGGCAAGCCCGGCGATGGCTTTTTTAATCTGGTCGAATATTTCCTGCGTCATTCCCGGCGGCAAAAACCCTTCGGGAGTTTCCCGTATTTCATCCTGCGAAGATTCCAGCTCCCTCTCATGTCCTGCAGATTCCTCTTGCGTGGATAACCGCTGCCGCACGGCTTCGGGATATCGCAACCAGTTCAGAGCTTCCTGATAGGCGTCGTGAATCTTCTGGAACTCCAGCGGCGATTCGTCCGGGCGAAACTTCTTGATAAGGCGGGCATAGGCCCTGCGGACTTCCGAGCGGTCGCTGTCGTCGGACAGTTCCAGCACATCCCAGCAACTTGTCATACCCACTCCTCCAGATCCAGCTGCTGTAGGCGAAGTTCAAACTCCTGGCGCGCCTTGGCAATTTCCACTTCATTCTGCCGGTCCAGCACCGCCTCGAAACCGGCGAGCAGCTGGCCGATCGCATTGCGCTCGTCGCCGAGGGAGGATTCGTAGATCCGCTCCCCCCAGGCCATAAGTGCGCGGTTTTTTTCGCTGTCACGGGGGTGGAATTTCAGCTTTTCGAGTCGCCTCAGGGATTTCTGGAATTCCTCTTCACTGAGGCTTGCGGGAGAATTCTTGATGACCTTGTTGTACTTCCGCCCGGTACTGAGAACCGCAACGTCCACATCCAGGATTCCATTCATGTCGTAACTGAAACGCACATCAATGGATTCCTCCCCGCCCTTGTTGCTGGGGACAGCCACATCGAGACTGCCAAGGAAAACATTTTTTGATGTCTGCCGGTGTTCGCCCTGGTAAACCCTGACGGCAATCTGTGTTTGATTGTCGTTCACGGTAGAAAAGCGCTCCACCCGACTCACCGGCACCGTGGCATTGCGTTCGATAATCGGTGTGTAGGTGGGAACCAATTGCCCATTGACCGTACTGGTCGAATCGATGCCCAGGGTAAACGGGCACACGTCGGTGAGCACCATATCGTCCAGCGCCGCATTTTTTTCCATAAGACCGCCCTGCACCGCGCTACCGCGTACCACCGCGAAATCCGGGTCGATGGTACACGCGGGCAGACGCCGGAAAATTTTTCCCACCGCAGAGCGCACGGCCGCAAGTTTGGTAGAGCCACCCACAAGCACCACTTCGTCAATTTGCTGCGGCGAAATACCCGCGTCGCGCATGGCATTTTCGATGGGGCGCTGCAGACGCACCAGCAGCGGGGTCATTGCGCGGTTGAACCAGTCGCTGTCCACGGAAACGATCGTGGTTTGGCCGGCCACGCTGAATTCAATACTCTGGGGTGCGGAGGAGATGCGGCGTTTGGCGCTCTCCATTTTCATGTGCAGCTGGTGCCTTTCCACCGATGTCAGGTCGCTCGTTTTACACGCCAGCTGTTTCAACACCGCTTCCACCATGGCCTCGACAAAATCTTCGCCGCCGAGGAAGTTGTCGCCGGAAGAAGCGTGCACCTGCATAACGCCTTCAAAAAATTCCAGCACCGTGACATCCAGGGTTCCACCGCCCAGGTCGACAATCACGAAGGTGCCTTCCTTCTGTTCATGCAGCCCGTAAGCCATGGCCGCGGCGGTCGGCTCGTTGATCAGCCGGTTTACATTGAGTCCCGCGAGCTCCCCCGCCTTCTTGGTGGCGTAACGCTGGTTGTCATTGAAGTACGCCGGTACGCTGATGACGGCCTGCTCGATGGGCTGGCCGAGAAACGCCTCGGCATCTTCTTTCAGGGACTTGATCACCAGTGATGACAGCTCCACCGCGGTAAACGTCTGCCGGCCAATAACCACTTTGTGACTGGTACCCATCAAGCGCTTGAACACGGCTACCGTATCGTCGGGACAGGTAATCAAACGCTCCTTGGCGGCCCGGCCAACCAGGATCTCTCCACTGCCGTCGATGCCGATTACCGATGGGGTCAGGAGTTCGCCGAGCTTATTGGGAATGACGACAGCTTCATTGTCGCGCCAGATGGCGCAGGCGCTGTTGGTGGTTCCGAGATCGATGGCAAGAATGGTCATAGTGCCCTCTGACTTTTATTGTTAGCGCAGGAATCGTGGCACCTCTAACTTCCTGCGTTTTGGACTTATAAAAGTAGTCCGCCGATTCTCCTTCGCTACACGCTCCGCAGCGTATTGGCACATATCGCTTCCGGTTGGGCATTTCGTGCGGATCCGGGCGCTAATCCGTCACGAAGTCTTGGAAATTCGCCGCCAATTCCGGTAGATTGCGCGCTTATTTTTTGCCCAAGACTCGACTGTAAGGTCTCGTCTTGCCGCGGGATGGACTCCGCCAGCTACATAAGAGGTAACCATGAAGCTGACCAAGTCCCTATCCCTGCTGTCTCTTTCCTTTTCCCTGGCCTGCGCGCCATTCGCCGCCCTCACCCACGCGGAAACCCTGTGGAGTGACAACAGCCTGACCGCCCTGCACGGCAAGAACTATGAGGTCAATTACAGCCTCAGCAGCGACGACAGCACCCGCAACGTACTGACCTTCGAGCACGCCAGCGGCCACAGCTGGGGCGACCTGTTCATCTTTTCCGACTACCTGGTTTCCGATGACGACTCCAGCGAGCTGTACACCGAGATCTCCCCGCGCCTGAGCCTCGGCAAGCTGAGTGGTAGCGAGCTGGCATTCGGGCCGGTGAAGGACGTGCTGCTGGCGGGCCAGCTCGAGCTCGGCAATATGGACGACCCGGATCACCTGACCGCGACCGGTCCGCATTTCACCAACAAGCTGGCCGGTGTCGGCTTTGACCTGGCGGTACCGGGCTTCGCCTATTTCCAGACCAACCTCTACCACCGCAATAACGACGACCGCGCGGACAACGAACAGCTGACCCTGGTGTGGGGCCTGCCGTTTACCCTCGGCAGCGAGCAGTTCCTCTACGACGGTTTCCTCGACTGGGCCAGCGCGTCGCGCGATGTACACGCGAGCATGAACTTCACCTCGCAGCTGAAGTGGGATATCGGCGCCCGCGCCGGCAAACCGAAAAAACTCTACGCGGGCCTCGAGTACGTGCACTGGAATGACAAGTTCGGCATCAAGAACGGCACCTGGGGTATCGACTCCAACGAGCGCAATATCAATCTGCTGCTGAAGTACCACTTCTAATTCCAGGACCCGGATCAGACCATGACTGAATTCAGAACTTCCGCCCCTTCTGCTGCAGGTACTAGCGACAGTGCAGGCCTGCTCGAGCGCCTGTTCAAGCTGAGCGAGCGCAACACCAACGTGCGCCAGGAACTGGTCGCAGGAATCACCACCTTCCTGACTATGGCGTACATCATTTTCGTAAACCCGAATGTGATGGCGGCGGCCGGCATGGACCAGGGCGCGGTGTTCACCGCGACCTGCGTGGCGGCGGCGGTGGGCTGCCTGATCATGGGCCTTTACGCCAACTACCCGTTCGCGCTGGCACCGGGCATGGGCCTGAATGCGTTTTTCAGCTACGTGGTTGTGGGCGAGATGGGCTACAGCTGGCAGGTGGCACTGGGTGCGGTGTTTATCTCCGGCGTGGTGTTTCTGCTGCTGAGTATCTTCAAGGTGCGCCAGTGGGTCATCGACAGTATTCCCATGTCGCTGCGCCAGGCGCTGGCGGCCGGTATCGGTCTGTTCCTGGCGATCATAGCGCTGAAGAGTGCCGGCATTGTTACCGCGAGCCCGGCCACTCTGGTGACCCTGGGTGACCTGACTTCCAGCGATGCGGCGCTCGCCGCGCTGAGCTTTTTCCTGATCGCGGCACTGGCGCACCGCCGGATGCTGGGCGCGGTGATGATCGGCATTCTTGTGGTCACCGGCATTGCGCTGCTGATGGGCAAGGTGCAGTTCGGCGGACTGATGTCTGCACCGCCGAGCATGGCGCCCACCTTCCTGCAGCTGGATATCGCCGGCGCGTTCAATGTGGGCATGATCAGTGTGATCTTCGCCTTCCTGTTCGTGGACCTGTTCGATACCGCCGGCACCCTGCTGAGCGCCGCCGACCGCGCCAAGCTGCTGGATGACAAAGGCCAGCTGCCGGGCATGGGCAAGGCACTGATGGCGGACAGCTCCGCCTCTGCGGTGGGCTCACTGATCGGCTCTTCCACCACCACCACGTATGTGGAAAGCACTGCTGGCATCGCCGCCGGCGGACGCACCGGTTTGACCGCAGTGGTGTGCGGAGCGCTGTTCCTGCTGGCGATGTTTTTCTCGCCACTGGTAGGCATGGTGCCGGCCTGTGCCACCGCCGGCGCGCTGATGTATGTGGCGGTGCTGATGACCTCCGGCCTGTCCTCCATCGATTGGGATGACATCACCGAAGCCGCACCGGCGGTGATCGCCGCAGTGATGATGCCGCTGTCGTTCTCCATCGCCAACGGCATCGCGCTTGGGTTCATTTCCTACGCGGTAATCAAGACCCTGAGTGGTCGCGGCCGCGACGT
>NZ_DATCMV010000150.1:0-7117 GCF_036563125.1 Microbulbifer sp. | reverse complement strand
ACTACCAAGCAGGAAGACAAGCGCGAGCTGCTGATTTTTGTCACCCCGCGTATCATGCAAGACGAGTTCATGTCTTTCAGCAAGTGATTACGCAGCCCATCTTCCTTGTCGGCCCAATGGGGGCCGGCAAGTCCACCATCGGCAAATTACTGGCAGCCCAACTGGGGCTGCCTTTTGCCGATTCCGACAAGGTTATTGAAGACCGCTCTGGTGCCGACATTCCATGGATCTTTGACGTGGAAGGGGAGGCCGGCTTTCGCCGTCGTGAGAGTGCGGTGTTGCGTGATCTTTGCAGTGGCGAGCCACAGGTGGTTGCCACTGGCGGTGGCATTGTATTGATGCCGGAAAATCGCGCGCTACTGAAAAATCACGGATTTGTCGTGTACTTGCGTGCAGGTCTCGACCAGCTGGTGGAGCGAACCTCCAAAAACAGCAACCGCCCGCTGCTGCAGGTGGCCAATCCCCGTGCGAAGTTGCTTGAAATACTGCAACAGCGCGAATCATTTTACGATGATGTGGCCGACCTTGTGTGTGATACCGACGACTGTACGCCCAAGCAGGCCGCCCAGTTGGTAGTGGACCGGCTTATGGCCGTATCTGCTGGTTGAGATCCCGGATGCCGCATTGCAACATCCGCATCTTGCGGTGTTTGGGTGCCGCCTTGCCTGAATAAATCATCTTTTCATTTTCCTCTTGTGGGCTTAAGGGAGTAGCCATGCACAGTCTCAATGTCGATCTGGGTGATCGCAGTTATCCCATACTGATCGGTCCCGGCTTGCTCGGAGATTCAACACACTTCGCAAATGCCATTCGCGGTCGCCAGGTGTTGGTGGTCACGAACGAGACTATCGCGCCCCTGTACCTGGAAAAACTGCTGGCCAGTCTGCAGGGCTTTGACAAGGTGGACAGCGTGCAGCTGCCAGACGGCGAGGCGTTCAAGACCCTGGATACCCTGAACCGGATCTTCGATACCTTGCTGGAGAAGCGCCACGACCGCAGCACCACCATCGTCGCCCTGGGCGGCGGTGTGGTGGGGGATATGAGCGGCTTCGCTGCGGCCTGCTACCAGCGCGGGGTGGATTTCGTGCAGGTTCCCACCACCCTGTTGTCGCAGGTGGATTCCTCGGTGGGGGGGAAAACCGGGGTCAACCATGCGCTGGGCAAGAACATGATCGGCGCCTTCTATCAACCGCAACTGGTGCTGATTGATATCGACACACTGAAGACCCTGCCGGATCGTGAGTTGTCCGCCGGAATCGCCGAGGTCATCAAGTACGGCATGATCTGCGATGCCCCCTTTTTTTCGTGGCTGGAGGCGAATATGGATGCGCTGCTAGCCCGCGACCCCGCTGCACTGGCCTATGCGGTGGAGCGCAGTTGTGCGGATAAGGCTGCGGTGGTGGCAGAAGACGAGCGGGAATCCGGTCGCCGTGCCATCCTGAATTTCGGTCATACCTTCGGCCATGCTATAGAAGCGGTGCAGGGTTACGGTAAGTGGCTGCACGGGGAGGCCGTGGCTGCTGGTATGGCGATGGCGGCGGAGCTGTCGCGCCTGCGCGGTTGGGTATCCCAGCAGGATGTGGAACGTTTGCGCGCGCTGCTAACCAGAGCCAACTTGCCGCAACAATCCCCTGACGATATGCAGGTGGATGATTATTTGCGCGCAATGTCTGTGGATAAAAAGGTGCAGGATGGCAAATTGCGGCTGGTGTTGCTGCACGCCATCGGCGATGCGCAGATTGTCGCTGATACCCCCAGAGAGCTACTGATAGAAGCATTGCACCGCTGCGGTGCGCGGTGACAGATCTGTAGTTTTTTTAGCGAACTGAGGATTCTTTGACGCCAAACGGAATTTGAAGAAGATAAATCGGTTAAATGGCATCGCGACAGCAAAAAAATCTGGCGATTCTTGCAATTGCAGGGGGGCACTTGTAACATTGCGCGCCCCCCTGGTGAAAACCGGGGAAATGAGCCGATAACAACAAAGCCCAGGCTCGCAGGAAGCGAGTATCACCCAAGCCCCTAATGAGGGCTTTTTTTGTCACTGGAGTTTCGAAAAACCAGTGGAATCTGCGGCACCTTTGGCTCGAAAGTAGATAAATATACCCCCAACGACAGTCCTCGAATTAACGAGCGCACTGTGAACTGATTGCCGGTCCAATAGGGCGCGATCATTCAGTACGAAGGGGGTGGCAATAACACTTTGAGGAATTCTATGGGTAGCGGTCTGTATCGATTGGATGAGTTCAAAGATAACTGTGGCTTTGGTCTGATTGCCCATCTCAAGGGCAAGACCAGCCACAAGTTGTTGCAGACGGCGATTGAGTCGCTGACCTGCATGACTCACCGCGGCGGTATTGCCGCCGATGGCAAAACCGGAGACGGCTGCGGCCTGCTGCTGCAGAAGCCGGATGCGTTCCTGCGCGCTGTGGCCAAGGAGGCCTTTGGTGGCGAGCTGAGCGACAGCTACGCCGTGGGTTCCATCATGCTGCCGCTGGACGAGGCCAAGGCCGCCGCGGCGCGCGCGATTCTAAAGCGCGAGGTGGAAGCCCAGGGCCTGAGCGTCGCGGGCTGGCGCCCGGTGCCCACCAACGCCGATTGTCTGGGGCCGATTGCGCGCCAGTCGCTGCCGCGCTTTGAGCACCTGTTGATCAACGATGCCGAGCAACCGCTGGGCGAGCAGAAATTTGCCGCGCGTCTGTTCGTGATCCGCCGCAAGTCGGAGCAGCAACTGGGTGACGATACCTATATCGCCAGCCTCTCAACTGGTGTCCTGTCCTACAAGGGCCTGATGATGCCGGCGGATCTGCCGGCGTTCTTCCCGGATCTGGCGGACCCGCGTCTGGAAACCGCCATCTGTGTGTTCCACCAGCGCTTTTCCACCAACACCATGCCGCGCTGGCCGCTGGCACAGCCGTTCCGCATGTTGGCGCACAACGGTGAGATCAACACCGTCACCGGTAACCGCAACTGGTCCGTGGCGCGTACCCCGAAATTCAACACCGAGCTGTTGCCGGAGCTGAACGAGCTGGCGCCACTGGTGAACCGCACTGGTTCCGACTCTTCCAGTCTCGACAATATGCTCGAGCTGCTGATGGCGGGCGGCATCGACATGCACCGCGCCATCCGTATGCTGGTACCGCCGGCGTGGCAGAACGTGGACACCATGGACTCCGAGCTGCGCGCCTTCTACGAATACAATTCCATGCATATGGAGCCGTGGGACGGCCCCGCCGGCCTGGTGCTGACCGACGGCCGCTACGCCGTGTGTACCCTCGACCGCAACGGTCTGCGCCCATCCCGCTGGGTTGTCACCAAGGACGACTTCATCACCGTGGCGTCAGAGGTCGGTACCTACAAGTACGACCCTGCCGACGTGGTGGCCAAGGGGCGTCTGGGGCCGGGCCAGATCCTGTCGGTGGACACGCTGGAAGGCAAGTTGCGCCACACCGCCGAAGTGGACGGTGAACTTAAGAAGGCGCATCCCTACAAGCAGTGGCTGAAGGGTAAAGCCCGCCGCATCCGCTCCACCCTGGTGACCGCACCGGTGGACAACAATTTCTCGTTCGAGCAGTTCAAGGTTTACCAGAAACTGTTCAGCTCCTCGCTGGAAGAGCGCGACCAGGTCATCCGCCCGCTGGCGGAGTCCGGCCAGGAAGCCGTGGGTTCCATGGGCGACGATACCCCGATGGCGGTATTGTCCCAGGGTAACCGCTGCCTGTACGACTTTTTCCGCCAGCAGTTTGCGCAGGTAACCAACCCGCCGATCGACCCGCTGCGGGAAACCATCGTCATGTCCCTGGAGACCTGCCTGGGGCGTGAAAAATCCGTGTTCGAGGAAACGCCCGAGCACGCCGACCGCGTGATCCTGTCCTCGCCGGTACTCTCGCACATCAAATACAGCGCGCTGCTGGACCTCGGCCGCGAGGAGTTCAAGGCGAAGGTATTCGACCTGAACTACGACCCGGTGCAGCTGGATTTGAAGGGCGCCATCGAAAAACTGTGCAAGGATGCCGCCGATTCGGTGCGCAACGAGGGCACCGTGATCGTGGTGCTGTCGGATCGCAATATCGAAGAGGGCAAGCTGCCCATCGATGCGCTGCTCGCCACCGGCGCGGTGCACCACCACCTGGTGCACAACGGCCTGCGCTGCGACTCCAACGTGGTAGTGGACACCGCTACCGCGCGCGACTCGCACCAGCTGGCGTGCCTGATCGGCGTCGGTGCCACCGCGGTGCACCCGTATTTCTCCTACAGCATCATCAATCACCTGATCGAAACCGGCGAGCTGCTGCTGGACGCCGCTACCGCACAGAAAAACTACCGCACTGGCATCAGCAAGGGGCTGCTGAAAATCCTGTCGAAGATGGGTATTTCCGCGGTGGCCTCCTACCGCGGCGCGCTGCTGTTCGAACTGGTGGGGCTGTCCCAGGACGTGATCGACCTGTGCTTCCCGGAAGCGCCAGCGCGTGTACTGGGAGCGGGCTTTGCGGAGCTGGAAGACGACATGCGCGGGCGCGCCGAGCTGGCGTGGAAACCGCGCAAACCGGTCTCCGCTGGCGGCCTGCACAAATTCGTTTATGGCCAGGAGTACCACGCGTTCAACCCGGATGTGGTCAAGGCACTACAGGAGGCGGTGCGCTCCGGCGATTACGGCGCCTGGCGCGATTACGCGACCCTGGTGAACCAGCGTCCCGTTGCCACCCTGCGCGACCTGCTGGGGCTGAAAAAAGACCTGCAGGCGATTCCACTGGAGGAAGTGGAGCCGGCGGAAAACATCCTGCGCCGCTTCGACAGCGCCGCCATGTCCCTGGGTGCGCTGTCACCGGAAGCGCACGAGTCCCTGGCTCAGGCCATGAATCGCCTGGGTGGCCGCTCCAACAGCGGTGAGGGCGGCGAGGACCCGGCGCGTTACGGCACCGACAAGGTATCCAAGATCAAGCAGATTGCCTCTGGCCGTTTCGGCGTCACCCCGCATTATCTGGTGAATGCGGAAGTGCTGCAGATCAAGGTGGCCCAGGGCGCCAAGCCCGGCGAGGGTGGCCAGCTGCCCGGCGGCAAGGTCAATGAGCTGATCGCGCGCCTGCGCTACTCCGTGCCCGGTGTGACCCTGATCTCACCGCCGCCGCACCACGATATTTATTCCATTGAAGACCTGGCGCAGCTGATCTACGACCTGAAACAGGTCAACCCGGATGCGCTGGTATCGGTGAAGCTGGTATCCCGCCCCGGCGTTGGCACCATTGCCGCCGGTGTGGCCAAGGCCTACGCGGACCTGATCACCATTTCCGGTTACGACGGCGGCACCGCCGCGAGCCCGATTACCTCCATCCGCTACGCCGGTTCCCCGTGGGAGCTGGGTCTGGCGGAAACCCACCAGACCCTGCGCGCCAACGATCTGCGCGGCAAGGTGCGGGTGCAGACCGACGGCGGTCTGAAGAGCGGTCTCGACGTGGTCAAGGCGGCGATTCTCGGTGCCGAGAGTTTCGGTTTCGGCACTGCACCGATGGTGGCGCTGGGCTGTAAGTACCTGCGTATCTGTCACTTGAATAACTGCGCCACCGGTGTTGCCACCCAGAACAAGGACCTGCGCGACGAGCACTACATCGGCACCGTGGAAATGGCGATGAACTTCTTCAAGTTCGTGGCCGAGGAAACCCGCGAGTGGATGGCGCGTCTCGGGGTTCGTTCCATCGAGGAACTGGTGGGCCGCGTGGACCTGCTGGAGACCCTCGAGGGCGAAACTGCCAAGCAGAAGACCCTGGACCTGTCGCCGCTGCTGCACAGCGATGCGCTGCTCGACAGCAAGCCGCAGACCTGCCAGCAGCCGAAAAACGAGCCGTGGGACAAGGGCCTGCTGGCGGAGCGCATGGTGGCGGAAACCCTGCCGGCGATTGAGAACCTGTCCGGTGGCGAGTTCAGCTTCCACCTGACCAACTGCGACCGCTCCATCGGTGCGCGTCTGTCCGGCGAGATCGCCAAGCGCCACGGCAACCAGGGCATGGTGGATGCGCCGATCAAACTGCGTCTCTCCGGCGTTGCCGGCCAGTCCTTCGGGGTGTGGAACGCCGGTGGCCTGGAGATGTACCTGGAAGGCGACGCCAACGACTATGTGGGCAAGGGTATGGCCGGCGGCAAGCTGGTAATCCGTCCGCCCCAGGGCAGCAGCTTCAAGTCCGAGGAAACCAGCATCATCGGCAACACCTGCCTGTACGGCGCCACCGGCGGCAAGCTGTTTGCCTCCGGCTGTGCCGGCGAGCGCTTCGGTGTGCGCAACTCCGGCGCCTTTGCGGTGGTGGAAGGTGCGGGGGACCACTGTTGTGAATACATGACCGGCGGCATGATCGCGGTGCTGGGCAAGACCGGGGTCAACTTCGGTGCCGGTATGACCGGCGGCTTCGCCTATGTGCTGGATATGGATCGCGACTTCTTCGACAAGTGCAACCACGAGCTGATTGAGCTGCGCCGTATCAGCAGCGAGGCGCTGGAGGAATACCAGAGCCACCTGCGCGAAGTGATCGAAGAGTTTGTGGAAGAAACCGGCAGCGAATGGGGCCAGGAACTGCTGGATAACCTCGATGACTACCTCAACAAGTTCTGGCTGGTGAAGCCGAAGGCCGCCAGCCTCGCCGGGCTGTTGTCCGATGTACGCAAGCGCGGCGAATAAGGGGGAGATTTACCTATGTCACAGCGTCTGAACAACGATTTCCAGTTTATCGACGTTGGCCGGGTCGACCCTGCCAAGAAAGACATCATCACCCGCACCAACCAGTTCGTGGAGATCTACCAGCCGTTCACCGAGCGGCAGGTGGCCAGCCAGGCGCACCGCTGCCTGGACTGCGGTAACCCCTACTGCGAGTGGAAGTGCCCGGTACACAACTACATCCCTAACTGGCTGCGCCTGATCAGCGAGGGCAACATCATGGAGGCGGCGGAGTTGAGTCACCAGACCAACTCGTTGCCGGAAGTGTGCGGCCGTGTGTGCCCGCAGGATCGCCTGTGTGAGGGTGCCTGTACCCTGAACGACGGTTTCGGTGCGGTGACCATCGGCAACGCCGAGAAATACATCACCGATACCGCGTTCGCGCTGGGCTGGCGCCCGGACCTGAGCGCGGTG
>NZ_DATCMV010000089.1:0-24098 GCF_036563125.1 Microbulbifer sp. | reverse complement strand
CAGCTGTTCCGGATTGGTGGCCGCGCCTCCGGCCCCACCCAGTTCTTTCGGGGTTGTCAGCTTGAGGTCCAGCACGCCGTCTGAAGAAACGGCTCTGCCGTCGCGTCCACCGGTCACGGTGGCTGAAGCGGTATACAGTGTTTTCATGGTTCCATCTCCTCGGTCGTTCAGGATTGGTGCGATATTTTGGGTATCGCGTCTTCGTGATTTCGAGAGAAGGTTATCGCGATAACTGTTATCGCGATAATTAATTGTGGCTATGTAAACGATAAGAATGGTGAGTCGACGGCGCTACGCAGTGCTATCGATGCTGGAAGTCGTCGCGAATATTGAGGGGATCAGAGATGGGTGTTGAGGGTGTCGCGCAGCGTATCCAGCTGCTGCTTCAGCTTGCGTGCGGTCTTTTCATCCAGCTCACTGATACAGAAAACCCGCTCGGGAATGTCTTTGGCCTGCTGTTGCAGCTTTTTGCCGGCCGCCGACAATAGGATCAGCACCCGCCGGTCGTCCTCCGGATCGCGCCTGCGGTCGATCAGTCCCTGGCTTTCCAGGCGGCGAATGACCGGGCTCAGAGCGCCCTTGTCCTGCATCAGGCGGGCGCTGAGGTCTGTGGCGGTGATGCCGTCCTGTTCCCACAACACCAGCATCATCAGATATTGCGGGTAGGTGAGGCCGAGCTCCTCCAGCATCGGCTTGTACAGTTTGCCCATCGCCAGCGATGTGGAATAGAGGCTGAAGCAGAGCTGCTTGTCGAGCCTGAGGTTGTCGTCTTGAGATCTGGCCATTAGCGCCGGGAGCCTTGCCGCAAACTGGAGTGGCAAGTGTAAAGCAAGCCAGCGTGAAATAGTCACACTGGCAGGCTTGCCTGCACTGCCAGCGGCGATTACGCGGCGGGGTTCCCTGATGTTGCCACCATATCCTCCACCAATTCGTCGATCTGGGCGCGGGTGACATTCGGCATGCAGATCACATGACTCTGGCCGTTGGCGGTTGCCAGCTGCCATTTCTGCTTCACCGACTCAGCCACCTGCGGAAACACCACGGTGATGGCGTTGGGGTTGCGCCAGGCGCTGATACCGGCACTGCGCATTGTGGTTTCGGCATAACTGGCGGTATCCAGTGAGTGCTGGACGCGCGCCGCCAGTCCCTCCACACCCTGGGAGCGGATGGTGTGCCACAGTACCAGCGGCGTGAAGCCGTTGCGGGAACCGGTGATGGTGGTGTCCAGGTTGCCGATATAGGAAATGGAGCGGGCAATGCGATCCACATTGCACTTGCGTGCCAGCACGATGCCGCAGGGAATGGGTGAGCCAAAGAACTTGTGCCCGCTGATGGAAATGCTGTCGGCGCCATCGGCAAAGTCAAATGCCGGGCGCGGTTCCATGAACGGTGCCATGCCGCCGCACAGGGCCGCGTCGCTGTGGATGTAGCGCTGGCTGAAGGCCAACTCGTCGAGGATGTGGTTGATCGTATTCAGATCGTCGCGGGCCTCGGTCATGGTGGTGCCGATGTTGGCGAAGATGATCGGCGGAATATCCCGGCGCGCGCGCAGCGTTTCGCGCAGGTCGTTGTAATCCATTTCGCCGTTCTTCTGCGAGCGGATCATGATGTGGCGCATGCCGAGAAAATGCAGGTTCTTCGCCACGCTGTAGTGGGTGTCCTGGGAGTAGTACACGATGCCCTTGGGTAGCAGCTCGCGGGCGAGGTACAGGCCGTACAGGTTGCCTTCGGTGCCCCCGTTGGTGACATAACCCCACCAGTCATTTTTCGGCGCGCGCAGCAGGTCGGCGAAAAAGGTGATGACCTCGCGCTCGAAACTGCGGCTGTCCACCCGCCAGGTGGAATCGCCGAAGGGATCACCGAGGTTGTTGAGCGGATATCGCAGGAATTCCACCAGATCCTCGAATTCGAAATCCTTGGATACCGGGTAACCGAGATAGGACTGGGTGTTTAAGCGGGTGCTTTCCAGAAATGCCTCGAGGCGGGCGCGATCGGAAGAGGAGAGGGACTTTGAGAGTGCCATTTTGAATAAACCGTTTTTTTATAGGAATAGTTTTGCGGCCTTGAATGAAAAAGGGCGGTCCGAAGACCGCCCTTTCGCTTGCGCGGCCGGTTATTTCTTGCCTTTCATCGCCGCTGCCAGCAGATCACCCATGCTGCCGCGGCCGCCGTTGCCCGCGGGCTGCTGGCGATTTTTGTTGTTGTGGCGCTGTGCTTGTCGTGACTCGCGGTGGTCGCCTTTCTGCACGCCGCCACTGCCCTGCTCACCGGGCTCGTCAGACATACGCATGGACAAGCCAATGCGCTTGCGCGCCACGTCCACTTCCATCACTTTGACCTTGACGATGTCACCGGCCTTGACCACCTCGTGCGGGTCCTTGACGAATCGCTCGGACAGCGCGGAGATGTGTACCAGGCCGTCCTGGTGCACGCCGATATCCACAAACGCGCCGAAGTTGGTGACGTTGGTGACGGTGCCTTCCAGCACCATGCCCGGACGCAGGTCCTTGATCTCTTCCACGCCCTCTTCGAACTTGGCGGTGCGGAATTCCGGGCGCGGGTCGCGGCCGGGTTTTTCCAGTTCGGCGATGATGTCCTTCACCGTGGGTACACCGAATTTCTCATCGGTATAGTCCGCCGGGTTCAGCTTGCGCAGGAATGCGGAGTCGCCGATCAGGCTGTTGATCTCACGGCCGTTCTTCTCGGCGATACGCTTCACCACGATGTAGGACTCGGGGTGGACACCGGATTTGTCCAGCGGGTTCTCACCATTGTTGATACGCAGGAAGCCGGCGGCCTGTTCGAAAGCCTTGGGCCCGAGGCGCGGCACATCCTTCAGCTGGTCGCGGCTCTTGAAGGCGCCGTTCTGGTCGCGGAAGGTAACGATATTGGCCGCGATGGAGGCGGTGAGGCCGGACACGCGCGCCAGCAGCGGTGCAGAGGCGGAGTTCAGTTCGGCGCCGACGCCGTTCACACAGTCCTCCACTACCGCGTCCAGGGAGCGCGCCAGCTGGGTCTGGGATACGTCGTGCTGGTACTGGCCCACACCGATGGATTTGGGGTCGATCTTCACCAGTTCGGCGAGCGGATCTTGTAAACGGCGCGCGATGGAGATGGCGCCGCGGATGGTCACGTCCAGGTCCGGGAATTCCTTCGCGGCAAATTCGGAAGCCGAGTACACGGAGGCGCCGGCCTCGTTGACCATCACCTTCTGTGCGGTCAGTTTGTACTGCTTGATGGTGTCGCCGACGAACTTGTCGGTCTCGCGGCTGGCGGTGCCGTTGCCAATGGCGATCAGGCCCACGTCGTATTTGTTGCAGAAGGCAGCGATGATTGCGGCGGATTCCTGAATGCGATTCTGCGGCGGCGTCGGGTAGATCGCGGTGTGGTCCAGCACCTTGCCGGTGGCGTCGACTACGGCCACTTTAACGCCGGTGCGCAGGCCCGGGTCGAGGCCGATGGTGGCCTTCTGGCCGGCGGGCGCCGCCAGCAGCAGGTCTTTCAGGTTGCGGGAGAACACCTTGATGGCTTCCTCTTCCGCCATTTCACGCAGCTGGCCCAGCAGGTCGGTTTCCAGGCTGGTGAGCAGCTTGATACGCCAGGTCCAGCGCACCACCTCATTCAGCCACTTGTCCGCGGCACGGCCCTGGTCCTCGATCTCCACGTGGCGGGCGATCATCACCTCGCAGGGGTGCGCCTGGCTCGGGGTGCGCTCTTCGTCACCTTCGAGGCCAAGGTTGATGGCGAGGATGCCCTCGTTGCGGCCGCGGAAGATGGCGAGCGCGCGGTGGCTCGGTACCTTGGAGAAGGGTTCTGCGTATTCGAAGTAGTCGCGGAACTTGGCGCCTTCCTCTTCCTTGCCGTCCAGCAGTTTGGACCGGACCAGACCGTCACGGCTCAGGAAGTCGCGCAGCTTGCCCAGCAGTTCGGCGTCTTCGGCGAAGCGCTCCATCAGGATGAACTTGGCACCGTCCAGCGCGCTCTTGATGTCTTTCACATGCAGCGCGGCGTCTTCATTGTCGCTGTTGAGATACTTCTGCGCTTCCTCTTCCGGGTTCAGGGTCGGATCGTTGAACAGCGCATCGGCCAGCGGCTCGAGGCCGGCTTCGATGGCGATCTGGCCCTTGGTGCGGCGCTTGGGCTTGTAGGGCAGGTAGAGGTCTTCGAGGCGATTCTTGGTGTCGGCGGCGTTGATCTGGGCGGCCAGCTCCGGCGTAAGTTTGCCCTGCTCGTCGATGCTTTTCAGGATCGCAGCGCGGCGATCCTCCATTTCGCGCAGGTAGCGCAGGCGCTCTTCCAGGGTGCGCAGCTGGGTGTCGTCCAGCTCGCCGGTCACTTCCTTACGGTAGCGGGAGATGAAGGGCACGGTGGCGCCCTCGTCCAGCAGTCCCACGGCGGCGGCCACCTGTTGCGGGCGCACGTTGAGTTCTTCGGCGATACGGGCGTTGATATCCAACATCTTGTTATTTACATCCTCGGAGTTTCACGGTTCGACGTCAGCGCCGGACCCGGTCGCAAATACGGGCGCGCAATTAAACTTTGGCCGCGATAGCGGGTGAACGATAAGTGTCCAACCGCGGTGCTGGCCGGAAAATTCGGCGGCCATTATGGGCCAAGCGTGAGCGCTGACCAACATTGACAGGCGTAGAAATTGCGCCGCAAAAATTGCTCACAGTGTCCGTTTGCGGTCAATCGCATTCTGCTGCGACGGCCTGCACCCGGGGGCAGTTCCAATGCCGCACAACACCTGTAGAATGCCCGACTAGTTAATTTTTGATCAGTGGACGCGTCTGTGAATCCAACGAATAAAAGTACAAGTAAGAACAAAGTTTTAGGGATCGTTGTTTTAGCAGGTATCGCTGCGATAGCCGCAGTGATCCTGATGGCTCCGAAACCTGAGGAAAAAGTTGCCGAGGCTGCGGTGCCGCCGGTAGCGGACATCCTCTATGCGAATCCCGGTCGCCACACCCTGCTGGTGCCCAGTCAGGGCTCCGTGCACGCCCGCCACGAGATTGAAGTGGTGGCCCGGGTGGGCGGTGTGATCGAAGGTGTGAGCAATGCATTTGTACCCGGTGGCTTCTTTCAGCAGGGTGATTCCCTGATCCAGATCGAGGCCGCGGACTACCGCCACCAGCTGACCCGCTCCGAATCCCAGGTGGCTGCTGCCGCGGCATCCCTGGCTCAGGAGCAGGGGATGGCGAAGCAGGCCAAGCGCGAGTGGCGCGACCTGGGCACTGCCGCCGCCAACGACCTGTTCCTGCGCAAACCGCAACTGGCGGCGGCGGAAGCTGCACTGGCCGCGGCCAAGGCGGACCGCGACCAGGCCAAGTTGGACCTGGAACGCACCAAGGTGAAGACGCCGTTTGCCGGCCGCGTGGTGGAAACCCTGGTGGATATCGGCCAGTTCGTATCCCCCGGCACCAAGCTCGCCCGTATTCACAGTACCGGTGTGGCGGAAGTGCGCCTGCCGCTGACCGATCACCAGCTGTCGTTGCTCGAGCTGCCACTGGGTCGCGCCATCGAGAATGGCCCGGCAGTGCGCCTGACCGCCAACCTCGCCGGCCAGCAGCGCGAGTGGCGCGGACAGATCGTACGCACCGAGGCGGCGATCGATCCCAACAGCCGCTTCGTCTATGCCGTGGCCCAGGTCCAGAACCCCTACCAGGGCGACGCGCCGCTGATCAACGGTCTGTTTGTGGAAGCGCAGGTTGCCGGCAAGACCTATGACGACATTACCCTGCTGCCGCGCCAGGCGCTGCACGAGGGTAGCCACGTCCTGGTGCTGAACGAGGAAAACCAGTTGGGCTTCCGCCAGGTGGAACTGCTGCAGGCGGTGGGCGATGAAGTATGGCTGCGTGGCGATATCGCCACCGGTGACAAGGTTGTGGTTTCCAGCCTCGGCTATTCCCGCGAGGGCATGGTGCTGAGTCCCAACCCGCTGAACGAAAAGCCGTCTTCCAGCCTGATCCTGGGAGACGAAGCACCGGTTGATGACAAGGCTGAAGATTCCCTCGAGGAAGGCGCCGACAGTACCACCGCATCCGCACAGGGAGCGTACTGATCATGGATGGCGTCATCGGATGGTTTGTCCGCAACAGTAAGGCCGCCAACCTGCTGATGATCATGATCATCATCGGCGGTCTGTTTGGTATTGCCCATATCGGCCGCGAGGTATTCCCGGCCATCAACCCCGGTGTTGTCCGGATCAATATCAGCTACCCCGGCGCCGGCCCGGCGGAAGTGGAGCAGCAGGTTACCCAGCGGGTAGAGCAGGCCATCTCCGAAGTGAAGGGCATCAAGGAAATCAATTCCTGGTCTGCCCGCAGCCAGAGCACCGTGCGTATCCAGGCGGTGGACGGCTACGACCAGCTGCGCCTGCTGAACGACATCAAGGTGCAGGTGGACTCCATCAACACCTTCCCCGCGGATATCGAGCGCCCGGTGATTGCGCTGGAAGAGTGGGAACAGCAG
Organism: Microbulbifer sp.; assembly: GCF_036563125.1. GTDB lineage: Bacteria > Pseudomonadota > Gammaproteobacteria > Pseudomonadales > Cellvibrionaceae > Microbulbifer. The sequence continues at coordinate 17,627 of NZ_DATCMV010000089.1, read as the reverse complement.
ATGATGATGATCGCCATCGGCGGTCCCGTCTCCCCGCGCCAGCTGAAAGAAACCGCGCTGGATCTGCGCGACAAAATGATGCTGCTGCCCGGCGTGCGCCGGGTCGACGTATGGGGTGACCGCGCCGACGAGGTCTCCATTGAAGTTTCCGAAGTGGACCTGCGCCGCTACAACCTGTCCTTTGACGACGTCGCCAGCGCGGTGCGTCGCTCCTCGCTGGACCTGCCCGCCGGACGCGTGCGCTCCGACCGCGGCGATATCCAGGTGCAGACCCGCGGCCAGGCCTACACCGCGGACGACTTCGCGCGTATCCCGGTGCTGAGTCGCGCCGATGGTACCCAGTTGCTGCTGCGCGACGTCGCCACCATCAAAGACGATTTCGAGGAAGAGGGTTCCATCATCCGCTTCAACGGCAAGCCGGCGATGAACCTGCGGGTCATGCAGGGCGAGCCGCTGGACGTGGTGGCCACCGCCGAGGCGATCCGCAAGTTCATGCAGGAGACCCGCGAGACCCTGCCGCCGGGTATGGAATTCGAAACCTGGTTCGATTTCTCGGAAGCCTACGAGAGCCGCATGAGCATGCTGTTCTGGAACGCGGTCACCGGCCTGGCGCTGGTGTTTGTGTTGCTGATGCTGTTCCTGCGTCCGGCGCTGGCGGTGTGGGTGACCATCGGTATCTTCACTGCCTTTATGGGGGCCTTCTGGCTGCTGCCGGTCACCGGCATCACCCTGAACATGCTGTCGCTGTTCGCGTTCCTGATGATTCTCGGGATTGTGGTGGACGATGCCATCATCGTCGGCGAGGCGGTTCATGCCGCCCACGACCGCGGTGAGGTGGGGCTCAAGGCGGCGGAAGCCGGCGTGAAGAATATTTCCGCACCGGTGATCTTCGCTGTGGTTTCCACCATGGTGTTTTTCGTTCCCATGCTGTTTCTGCCCGGCTACACCTCGCAGATGATGATGTCGCTGCCGGTGGTGGTACTGCTGAGCCTGAGTTTCTCCCTGATCGAGTCCCTGCTGATCCTGCCGGCGCACCTGGTGGGCCTGAAGCCGGAAAAACGCGCTACTTCGGGGTTCGGCAAGAAAATGCAGGACGTGCGTGGCAAGTTTGCCGCGGGTATGAAGGCCGCCGGCGACAAGTATTACCTGCCGCTGCTGGAAAAAACCCTGAGCAACAGCCGCGCCACGGTGATGATCTTCCTGATGGCGCTGATCCTGTCCTTCGCCCTGTTTGGCGGCGGTTATATCGGTAAGGCCTTCTCGCCGGAAGTGCCGTCTGACCTGCTTGAGCTGAGAACGACCATGGCCCAGGGCGAGTCGTTTGCCGAGTCCAAGCGCGCGCTGGAACAGTTCGAGCGCGCCGGTGAGCAGCTGGCGAAAGACCCGGAAATGCTGGCGCTGAATGGTGGCAAGGAATTCGTACAGAACACCATGGTGTTCTTGTGGCGGGGCAACGTCACCGTGCTGCTGCAGCTGACCGATGGCGAGGAGCGTGATGTCACCTCCGAACAGCTGGCACTCAAATGGCGTGAATACGTCGGCAAGCTGCCTGCCAGCGTGGAAGAGATGAACATCCAGCACACCATTAACGATGGTGGCAAGGGTATGTCCCTCAACCTGAGCACCGCGTCCGGAAACATGGACGAGATGCGCCGTGCGGCGGATGAGGTGAAAAAGGCTCTGAACAGCTTCTCCGGTGTCTACGACGTGCGCGACAACCTGATCGCTGCGCGCCAGGACATCGAGATCCAGTTGAAGCCCCACGCCACCAATATGGGGATCGGCCTCGCCGATGTCGCCAGGCAGGTGCGTCAGGGTTTCTATGGTGAAGAAGTCCAGCGTATTCCCCGCGGTCGCGAAGATGTGCGCGTAATGGTGCGCTACCCGCAGGAAGAGCGCGCCAGTGAAGACCAGATCGACCGTATCCGCATCCGCACCAACGAGGGTGAAATCCCCTTCAGCGCGGTGGCCGATGCCGTCTACGTTCCCGGTTACACCACCATTCGCCGCAACGACCGCGAGCGCACGGTGCAGATCACTGCGGACCTGATCCCCGGAACTTCCCCGGCGCACGAGATCCTGAAGGAACTGCGCGACAAGAACCTGAAGAAATGGGAGAGCCAGTTCCCCGGCTTCAGCCTGAAAACTGCTGGTGAGATGCAGGAAGAAGAGGAGTTCGGCTCCTCGATCGTCGCGTTCTTCTTCCTGTCGATCTTTGCGATTTACGGACTGCTGGCGATTGCCTTCCGCTCCTACTCGCAGCCGCTGCTGATCCTCACCGCAGTGCCGTTCGGCTTCTTCGGTGCGATCCTGGGCCACCTGCTGATGGGCTATAACATCAGTATCATGTCCATGCTCGGCTTCCTCGCCGCCGCGGGTGTGGTGGTGAACGACAACCTGGTACTGATGGATCGCATCAACCAGCTGCGCGCCGAAGGTATGGCGGTAATGGATGCTGTAGTGCAGGCGGGACGCGACCGCTTCCGCCCGATTATCCTCACCTCGCTGACCACCTTCGTGGGCCTGGTGCCGATCATGTTCGAGCGCTCGATCCAGGCGCAGTTCCTGATCCCGATGGTAGTGAGCCTGGCGTTCGGTGTTCTCTGCGCCACCTTCGTTACCCTTCTGCTGGTACCGAACCTGTACAAGGTCATCGAGACCCTGCGCATCAAGGTCAAAGGCGACAAGATTGCCGATGAGCTGCCGGTGAGTTTCGAGAAGGTCTGATTTTTCAGGCTTACGAAGCGCGAAACTTGACTTGTAGGTGGAGTGCCGGGATTTGTTTTCAAAAGCGTCGGCAACAGGGATGTTGCCGACGCAGCGTACAGGGACGTATTCACCGCGTTTTTGAAAACAAATACCCGGTGCTCCGCCGCCACCTGAGTTAAAAAGAACTCGCAGGGCTGGTACACGCCCTACAACTTGTCCTCCGCCTGTATTACCCTTCACGCAATTCTTTTCCTCGAACTAGGAAATTTCCTTGCGTATTCCCCGTATCTATTCCGCCGAGTCATTGGCGGGTAAATCCGAAGTTCAGCTGGACGAAGCTGCGTCCCGCCATCTGGTCAAAGTCCTGCGCCTCGGCCCCGGTCGTCCGCTGATCCTGTTTGACGGCGAGGGCGGTGAATATGAGGCGGAACTGCTGGAAGCGGGAAAAAAGGCGCTGGTGAAAATCGGCGCCCACTCCGAGGAAGACTACCAGTCGCCTTTGGCCATCACCCTCGCCATTGGCATCTCCCGCGGCGACCGCTTCGACTGGGTTATCCAGAAGGCCACCGAGCTGGGGGTGGCTGCCATCCAGCCCCTGTTTACCGAGCGCTGCGAAGTCAAATTGAGCGGTGAGCGTATGGAGAAAAAACTCGGCCAATGGCAACAGATCGCCATCAGCGCCTGTGAGCAGTGCGCGCGCAATCGCGTGCCGGAAATCCTGTCACCACAGAAATTTACCCAGTTCCTGGATCACGCCAGAAGCGATGCTGCGCTGAAACTCGTGCTGCACCACCGCACCGAAACGACGCTCGCCGAGCTGGAGCAGCAGGCGGGCCGGCCAGATGCCGCGTTATTATTGGTGGGCCCCGAGGGCGGGCTCTCCGCGGAAGAAATCGAACTGGCGTTACAGCAGGGATTTCACCCACTGCGCCTCGGGCCGCGGGTACTGCGTACCGAAACCGCACCGGTAGCCGCGCTATCGGTACTGCAATTTCAATGGGGCGATTTTTAATCGGAGCACACTATGAAAGCACTTGTCTGGCTGATCGGCGCGGCCATCACCGTGATGTCGATTCTCATCATTCTCAAACCGCAGATCGCCCGTGATATCGGCGAGCGCATGAACCCGCAGCTGTTCTATTTTGCCGCCTGGGCGCGCATCGCCATCGGCATAATTTTCTTGGCGATTTCCGATACCCGCAGCTGGGGCACCCTGTTCAATGTGCTGGGTATATTGCTGATCGTCGTTGGTGCCTATGCGCTGCAATCCGGATACGAGCGCACGCGGGAGTTTGTGTTGGGTATCGTCCACGGCAACGAGAATTTGGTGCGGGTGGCCGGCGCTGTTGGTGTGCTGATTGGCTTGCTGCTGATTTCCGCCAGCTGACAGAAAAAAGCGGAGTATTCGATGTTGAATCCCTACTCAAATACCCGGCTGGTGATTTTCGATTGCGATGGCGTGTTGGTGGACAGCGAGACCATCGTCTGCCGGGTGCTGGCCGAGGAAATGACAAAACTCGGCATGCCGGCGACCGCGGAAGAACTGGACGAGCAGTTCAGCGGTCGCCCTGCGAAAGACTGCATCCTCGACATCGAGACCCGCTATGGTGGGCCGCTGCCGCAGTCTTACTTCAATGCCACCGAAAGCCGTATCCGCGAGGCCTTCCACAGCGAACTGGAGGCGGTGGCGGGGATTCACGAAGTGCTGGAAAAACTGCAGACCACCGACCTCTACACCTGCGTGGCCTCCTCTGGCCCGCACGCGAAAATGCAGATCACCCTGAACAAAACCGGGTTGTGGGATTATTTCGCCGGGCGCATTTACAGCGCCGACGACGTGGGCCGCGGCAAGCCCTGGCCGGACCTGTTCCTGCACAGCGCGCGCCAGTTCGATGTCGCGCCCGAACACTGTCTGGTGGTGGAGGATTCCATTGCCGGGGTAAAGGCCGCAGTGGCCGCCGGCATGCCGGTGATCGGCTACAGCCACAACGGCGCACGCGCCCGTCAGCTGGAAGCCGCGGGCGCGCGGGTGATCAATGATATGCAGCTGTTAGTGGATTATTTCTAATTCCCAACGCGTTACTGTGTCAGCCTGACCAGCACCGAGGCACTGCGCCGTGTGTCCTTGTTGTCGACAAAAGTGCGGGTGTAGCGCAGTTCATAAATTCCCTGGGATAGCAGTTCGTCCACCAGCCCCGGTGGCAATTCCACGGTTTCCTTCAGCGGTTTGCCTGCTTCCGCCATCACCGGTTGCGAAACCTCGTACACAACCCGGTCGCCAACGATGAACTGGCCTGAGACCGAATAGGCATTGATTTCCCCCACATCGCTGTCGAGGTTCCAGGCCATCATCAACTGCCGGGATTTGCCGCTGGCCGTCTGAATAGGGGGCGAAGCCTCAACTTGTACCAGGCGGCCACCGGCGTCGAGATCAAACAAGATATGGTTGGAAAGGCTGCCGGCGGCACCGGCAAACACCCGGCGATAGCCGACCCGCCGCACGCCTTTGGCGTGCCAGCTGCGCGCCTGTACCGGTGAGATCTGCACCAGTTCGGTGATTTCCCCGCGGTCACCGCTGAACTCGAGAATCCGGTCCACCACCGCCAGTTCCTGATTGTTGTCGAGGTTCACGAACACGCCCCGCGGAGAGGCCGCACCTCCCTTGCTTGCCACTCGCCAGGTCACCTTCTCCTGATATCCATCGCTGGCGTCCAGCCAGGCATCGCCGGGGTCCACGGTGACGATTTGCTGGGCCTGAATATTCGCAACCGCGATGAGCGCGGCGAGCCCGATAGCGGTGGCGCCGAGAGTGGCGAGGACGTTCTTGTTCATGGCGATCTCCCGTGGAGATGGTGCCGCACAGGCGGAATAGGTGCTGCAAGAGTAAGGTGCAGCGGGGCTTGTCAGAAATATGCCGCCGGGCCATGTGCGCTGCCTGCGTTGGCCTCTTGTCGTGGTTTCCCGCGCACCTGTTGCTACGGAACCACATTGCGCGATCCTACAATCCGCCGGACGCCTGCCATCTGCACAAGAAAGGAGCCGGCCCCATGCCCGATATCCGGCAGCGCCCTCAATGGGCGCCGATATTTGTTGTTATTCCCGCACTGCTGCTCTGCGGCTGCCCCGATCCCACCAAGAAATACACCCTCGATCCCCGCGAGCTGGTGAGCAATGGGCTCGGTGAAAAAATCGCGCGCGAGGCCGAGCCCTTCGGCGACGATATGGTGCGCTACCTGATGGGACAAAAGCGCAAGGAGGGCGCGCTGTTTGTGTTGGATGTGGATTTCGAGCCCGGCGGCTTTGCGCCGAAGATGGACACCCTTGGGGATATCGAGGCGCTGCTGGTGATCATGCGGGATTTCCCCGCGCTGAAAATCGTGATCGAGGGGCACACGGACAACGCCGGTGATCAGGATAAAAACCGCAAGCTATCCGAGTGGCGCGCCAACTGGGTGCGACAGTTTTTACTGGAGCGCGGCATCAGCGCCGAGCGCGTGGAGGCCGCCGGGCTGGGCGATTCCGATCCGCTTGCGGACAACAGCACGCCGAAAGGGCGGGAGCAGAATCGCCGGTTGGTGGTGCGGGTCGTGGACTACGCCGGCAAGCCGATCAATGTGCGCCTGGACCGCAATAAACTGAATCGCGATAAAGCGAATCAGGAAAAATTAAATCGCGAAAACTGATCGGCTTATCGCCTCAGCTATTTCTCTCAGCTCTTCTTGGCCAGATACCAGAAGCACAGCGCAAACCCGGCCAACCCGAGCCACGACGACAGGGCGAAGTCGCCAAGATACGGCACTTTGCCCGGTGCACTGACCGCGAGTACAGCGACAATCACGCCCATCAACGCCTCGCCGGTAATCAGGCCCGAAGCCAGCAACAGGCCGTTGCCTTCGGCCTCACTGGTGCCGCGACGTTTCTGCTGCCAGTGTGCCAGCAGTCCGCCGAGGAAAATCGGAATCGACAGCCCCAGTGGCAGATATACGCCCACCGCAACCGCGAGTACCGGAAAGCGGAACTCGGCACCGCGCCGCTTCTGGTATTGATCCAGCAGGATCAACACCACCGCGAGAATGAAACCGATAAAAATGTAATTCCACTCGATGCCCGCACCGAAAATGCCGGTGGATAGATCGCGCATCAGGCTCGCCTGAGGAGCAGACAGCGGTGTCGCCTCCGGGTTGAGCGGGCTCACGCGGCCAATGCCGTAACCCTGGTCGAGTATCGACAGCACAAACGGGATCGCGCCGGCCGCCGCGAGCACACCGATAATCTGGAACACCTGCTGCCGCCAGGGGGTGGCACCGAGGATGTGTCCACACTTGAGGTCCTGCATATTGTCGCCGGCGATGGCGGCTGCGGAGCAGATCATGCCAGCGAGGTACATCACCGCGATCGGGCCGAGCTTGGCGGCCATGCCTTCGTTGCCCATCAACTGCAGCAGGATCAGTGCGGAGACAATCACCGTGGCAATGGTGACGCCGCTGATCGGGTTGTTGCTGGAGCCCACCAAGCCGGCCATGTAACCGGCCACCGAGGCGAACACAAAACCCAGTACCAGCATCAGGCCGGACATGATGGCGGCGATCCAGTAGCGGTCGGGAAAGCCATCCAAGGCGTACAGGAAAATGAAATACAGCGGTATTGCGGAAACCAGTATGAGCAGGCCTACATAGGGAATCGGCATATCCTGCTCGGTGCGCAGCGGCACCTCCCCGGCCATGGACTGACGGTGGGCATTCAGTGAGGCCTTGACGCCATCCACCAGCGGTTTGGCCAGGGTAATCAGCGACCATACGCCGCCCACCATCATCGCGCCGACACCAATGCGCCGGCACTGCTGCCAGGAGGTAGCGGCGAGATTTTCCCAGTCCTGTGCGCTCCAACCTGTCATATCGCCGCTGACACCGGCAAGCTGCATCAGCTCGTCACCGTTGATCAGCCAATTGAGCGGCACCCCGATCAGGGTGCCGATGACACCGCCGATAAACACCAGTGCGGCCACGTTCAGGCCGACGATATAGCCCACACCGAGCAGGGCGGGGCTCAGGGTGATATCGCCGGTGAACAGCCACTTGCCGCCGAGCCAGCTCTTGGTGGCGGCGACACCGCCGGCCAGCAGGCCGATGCCGGATTCCAGCAGCTTGATCAAACCGCCGAGTCCGGCGGCTGCCAGCAATACGCGAAAACCGCGCTTGGCCTCGGCGCTGGGGCGGTACTCCGGGTGGTCCTTGTCGGTAATGACACCACCGGTTTTAAGCACCTGCGAGGTGGCCACGCCCTCGGGAAACGCCAGTTCCGTCTCCACAATCAGCGCGCGCCGCAATGGAATCGTAAACGCGACCCCGAGCACCCCGCCGAGAATGCCGATCATGGTCATGGTGCCCCAGTGGTACCCGCTCCAGGCGCCCATCATCACCAGTGCCGGCAGCGTGAAGATGATCCCTGCGGCCAGGGATTCGCCGGCGGAGGCAGACGTCTGCACCATGTTGTTTTCGAGAATGGTGGAGCGGCGGAACAGCCGCAAAAGCCCCATGGAAGTGGCGGCAGCGGGAATCGAGGCGGAGACGGTGAGGCCGACCAGCAGGCCGATATAGGCATTGGCCGCGGCGAGCACCGCGGACAGTATGGCGCCTAGGATCAGCGCCTTGATGGTGATTTCACTGATCACCTGGTCGGCGGGTACGAGGGGACGATCGGCCATGGACAACTCCCTGTCGGTGCGTTTTAAAATTATTTCCCCTTTAGATAGCAAAAAAAGGGGCAAATTGCCCCTTTTTTATCGGATTTGGATGTCCAGGTCAGGCCGCGCTTTCCTGGAATCCCAGAGCGCGCAGGATATCCGCACTCGGCGCCACCTGGTTCATGGTGTAGAAGTGCAGCCCCGGTGCACCGCCTTCCAGCAGGGTTTCACACAGGTCGGTGACGATTTCCAGACCGAGTTTCTTCACATCTTCCGGATCGCGGTAGCTCTCCATGCGGTACTTCAGCCAGCGCGGAATTTCCGCACCGCAGTTGCGGGAGAAGCGCGCGAGGTTGGTGAAGTTGGTGATCGGCATGATGCCCGGGTAAATCGGCGAGTCGATGCCGGCTTTTTCGCACTGGTCGACGAAATAGAAATAGGCGTCCGGGTTGTAGAAGTACTGGGTCAGCGCGCTGTTGGCACCGGCCTCGAACTTGCCTTTCAGGAAACGGATATCGGCATCGTAGCTGTCCGCTTCCGGGTGAATTTCCGGATAGGCCGCCACTTCCAGGTGGAAGTGATCGCCGGTGTGGCGGCGGATAAACGCTACCAGCTCGTTGGCGTACACCAGCTGTGCGACCGAGCCCATACCGGAGGGCATATCACCACGCAGCGCCACAATGCGGTCCACACCGGACTCTTTATAGCGCTCCAGCAGGCCGAGCACGGTCTCCTCATTGTCGCCGCCAAAGGACAGGTGCGGAGCGATGGAAACACCGTCACGGCGCAGATTGCACACGATGTTGGCGGTGGTATCGCGGGTGGTGCCACCGGCACCATAGGTCACGGAGAAAAACGCAGGGGTAAATGCCTGCAGCTCTTCGCGGGTCTTGTACAGTTTGTCCCGGCCCTCTTCGGTCTTGGGGGGGAAAAACTCAAAGCTGATTCTTAAGTCACTCATTATTCAGTTCCATTCCCTCGGCAACCGGCCGCGCAACTGGTTCGCGGCCGGCCTTGAGGTTTTTTAGTACTTGTAGCTTTCCGGCTTGTAGGGGCCGTCAACAGAAACGCCGATATATTTGGCCTGGGTCTCGGTCATGCGGGTGATCACGCCGCCGAAGCCTTCCACCATGTATTTGGCCACTTCCTCGTCAAGCTGCTTCGGCAGTACCTTCACATACAGTGCGGAAACTTTGTGGTCCGCCGGCAGGTCGGCAAATTTTTCCTGGTACAGGTGAATCTGGGCCAGTACCTGGTTGGCGAAGGAGCCGTCCATGATGCGGCTGGGGTGGCCGGTGGCGTTGCCCAGGTTTACCAGGCGGCCTTCGGACAGCAGCAGCAGGTGGTCGTTGTTCTCGGCGTTGCGCACAATCTTGTGCACCTGCGGTTTTACTTCCTGCCACTCCCAGTTCTTGCGCATGAACGCGGTGTCGATTTCATTGTCAAAGTGGCCGATGTTGCACACCACCGCGCCGCTCTTCAGCGCTTTCAGCATGTTGGCATCGCACACATTCACATTACCGGTGGTGGTCACCAGCAGGTCGGTGTTGGCCAGCAGGTCCTTGTTGATGCAGGACGCATCGCCGGTGTTGATGCCGTCGATAAACGGGGAGACCAGCTCGTAGCCGTCCATGCACGCCTGCATGGCACAGATGGGATCGATCTCGGTGACCTTCACTATCATGCCTTCCTGGCGCAGGGATGCCGCAGAGCCCTTGCCCACGTCACCGTAACCGATCACCAGTGCTTTCTTGCCGGACAGCAGGTGGTCGGTGCCGCGCTTGATGGCGTCGTTCAGGCTGTGGCGACAACCGTATTTGTTGTCGTTCTTGCTCTTGGTAACGGAGTCGTTGACGTTGATCGCGGGTACTTTCAGGGTGCCGGCTTTCAGCATGTCCTGCAGGCGGTGTACACCGGTGGTGGTCTCTTCGGAAATACCGTGGACCTTGTCCAGCAGCTCCGGGTATTTACGGTGCAGCAGCTCGGTCAGGTCGCCGCCGTCGTCCAGGATCATGTTGGGCTGCCAGCCGGCCACGTCGGCGCCGATGGTGCGCTCGAGACACCACTCGTACTCCTCCTCGGTTTCGCCTTTCCAGGCAAACACCGGAATACCGCGTGCGGCGATGGCGGCAGCGGCGTGATCCTGGGTGGAGAAAATATTGCAGGAGGACCAGCGCACTTCCGCGCCCAGCGCCACCAGGGTTTCGATCAGCACCGCAGTCTGGATGGTCATGTGAATGCAGCCCATGATGCGGGCGCCCGCCAGCGGCTGTTCCGCGCGGTATTTTTCGCGCAGGGTAATCAGCGCGGGCATCTCGCCCTCGGCAATTTCAATTTCCTTGCGGCCCCAGTTAGCCAGGGAAATATCGGCGACCTTGAAGTCTTTGAATTCGGTGCTCATCTGGTTCATTACCTAAATCTCTTAATTTTTCTGCAGGAGCCTGCAAACAGGCCCCTGCCAAGTGTGTTTTTTATCGGGTTTTAAAGGCCGGCCTGGGCGCGCAGGGTTTCCGCCTTGTCGGTTTTCTCCCACGGAAAGGCGGTGAAGGTTTCGGTCTGCTCGTGGCCGTGGCTGTCGATCCACTTGTAGGTGTGCTCGAACGGCTCGCGACCGAAGTGGCCGTAGGCAGCGGTGAGCTGGTACATCGGGTGCAGCAGGTCCAGAACCTTGGAAATGGCGTAGGGGCGCAGGTCGAAGTTTTCGCGCACCAGCTCGATCAGTTTCTCATCGCTCACCTTGCCGGTACCGAAGGTGTTGATGGCAACGGAAGTGGGTTCGGCCACACCGATGGCATAGGACACCTGGATTTCACAGCGCTTGGCGAGGCCAGCGGCAACAATGTTTTTCGCCACGTAACGGCCGGCGTAAGCCGCGGAACGGTCCACTTTGGACGGGTCCTTGCCGGAGAAGGCGCCGCCGCCGTGACGGGCGGAGCCGCCGTAGGTGTCGACGATGATCTTGCGCCCGGTCAGACCGCAGTCGCCTACCGGGCCGCCGATCACAAATTTACCGGTGGGGTTGATGTGGAACTTGGTGTTCGCGTGCAGCAGCTCTGCCGGCAGCACGTGGTGCACGATCAGCTCCATCACCGCTTCGCGCAGGTCTTCCTGGGAAACTTCCGGGTTGTGCTGAGTGGACAGTACTACGGCGTCGATCGCGCAGGGCTTGCCATCTTCGTCGTAGCGGAAGGTCACCTGGCTTTTCGCATCCGGGCGCAGCCACGGCAGCAGGCCGGACTTGCGCGCTTCCGCCTGACGCTCTACCAGGCGGTGGGCGTAGTAGATCGGGGACGGCATAAAGGTCGGGGTTTCGTCGGTGGCATAGCCGAACATCAGGCCCTGGTCACCGGCACCCTGGTCTTCCGGCTTCACGCGGTCGACGCCCTGGGCGATGTCCACGGACTGTTTGCCGATCACGTTCAGGACACCACAGGTTTCGCCGTCGTAGCCGACGTCGGAGGAGGTGTAGCCGATATCGGTGATGACCTTGCGCACCAGTTCTTCGAGATCGACCCAGGCGGAAGTGGAAATTTCACCGGCGATGACGGCGATACCGGTTTTCACCAGGGTTTCACAGGCAACGCGGGCGTTCTTGTCGCGCGCCAGCAGTGCGTCCAGTACTGCATCGGAAATCTGGTCGGCGATTTTGTCCGGATGGCCTTCGGAAACGGATTCCGAGGTAAAGATGCTGTATTCACTCATTGTGAGTTTCTCCTTGTCCGCTGCTGGCGGTTTACGAAATTATTGCCTCAGTGTTCCGTCGTTTTAATTAGGGAGCGCTGAGTCTGATTTTGGTTGTGTGGTGCGGCTACTGAAAAAACGCACCAGAGCTGTGAAGCTTACGACTTAACAAATTCCTGGATCTGAATCTGAAAACCATTGCGCAGCGCACTGTGCACACTGCGGCCCTTCGATAGTCCAGCCTCAGAGGCCCACTCGACCAACTGCTGCGGCGCGAACCCGAGCCAGAGATCGCCACAGGCGTCCCGTGCCCAGTCCTGCTGATGGTCGTGCAGTTCGGTAATCAACAGCTGCCCGCCGACTTTCAGGGACCGCTGCAAATCCTGGAAAATCTGCGCCGGTTCCGGGGTGTGGTGTAAAACCATATTCACCACAATGCAGTCCGCACTCTCCGGGCGGGAAGCCGCCGCGCGGGTGTCGTCGCAGACAAATTCGATATTTTGCAGGCCCTGCTCGTCCGCGAACGCCTGTGCCCGTTCCAGCATCGTCTTTGACAGATCCAGCGCCGTTACCGTGCCAAACCGGTTCGCCAGCTCTGCCAGGAACTCGCCCTCGCCGGGGCCGACCTCCAGCGCGTGACGTCCGGGTTTCAACAGCTGTGCTACCTGCGGGCCGTACACGCTATAACTTGCGATCAACTCCTGCTGTTCGCGGAAGCGGTTGCCGTAATCCGCAAAGAAACGGCGCGATGCCTCCGCGCGCTCCGCGGCAATCTGTGCCACAGTTTCCGCGCGAGCCTCCGGCAGCGGCAGCAGGTCGAGGCCGGCGAACAATTGTTGTAGCAGATCAATGCCCGCGGTGCGGCGATAAAACAGGTTATTGCCCTCGCGGCGCTTGCTCACCAGCCCGGCCTGCGCGAGAACCTTCAAATGGTGCGAGAGGGCCGGCTGGCGCAGGTCGAAGATTCGGCACAGCTCCAGCACGCTGTAGGAGTCCTGGGCCAGCAAGCGCAGGATCTCCAGGCGCAGCGGATCGCCAGCGGCCTTGAGGGTCGCCGCCAGTTGCGGAATCTGGTCGCTGGTGCGGATTTCTGTGCCGGTGTCGGCACTGCTGGTGTCAAACATGCCGGGGAGTCTAGCAGTGCTCAAAACCTATATCAAAGTTTTTTGATTTAGTTGCATCGAAATTTTTTGATGGAGATGCAGGTAAACCACGGGTTAGCCAAAAGATCGTCATTCTCTAGGAAATTGTTGCTGCCGGGAGCGGGGGAATTGAACCCGCGGGCTTTGCGCCGGCGGGGCGATTACGGGAAAATACGCCCCCGTTTCGCTACCGGCACTGGTTTAGCTACTGGCGCTGAGGCCGCAGCGGGATCGCGGCAACTGGCCGTCAGAGCCCGGCCCGCAGCACATCTGATGAACCGAAAGATCCCAAACCGAGAGATCCCTATGTCTTCTACTCCGTCTCGCACAGAAAAGGCCAATGCCATCCGCGCCCTCGCCATGGACGCGGTCCAAAAAGCCAATAGCGGCCACCCCGGCGCCCCCATGGGTATGGCCGATATCGCCGAAGTGCTGTGGAACGACTATCTGAAACACAATCCGGCCAACCCCGAGTGGGCGGACCGCGACCGCTTCGTGCTGTCCAATGGCCACGGTTCCATGCTGCTGTATTCCCTGCTGCACCTGACAGGCTACGACCTGTCCATCCACGAGCTGCAGAACTTCCGCCAGCTGCACTCCAAAACCCCGGGTCACCCCGAGTACGGCTACGCCCCGGGCGTGGAAACCACCACCGGCCCGCTGGGTCAGGGCATCACCAATGCGGTGGGCATGGCGCTGGCCGAGAAGGTCATGGCGGCCCAGTTCAACCGTGAAGGCTACGAGCTGGTAGATCACCACACCTACTGTTTCCTGGGCGATGGCTGCCTGATGGAGGGCATCTCCCACGAGGCCTGCTCCCTCGCCGGCACCCTGGGCCTGGGCAAGCTGATCGCCTTCTACGACGACAATGGCATCTCCATCGACGGTGAAGTGGAAGGCTGGTTCACCGACGACACCCCGAAGCGTTTCGAATCCTACGGCTGGCATGTGATCCCGGGCGTGGACGGCCACGATCCGCAGGCGATCAAGGCCGCGATCGAAGAAGCCCGCGCGGAAACCTCCAAGCCCACCATCATCTGCTGCAAGACCGTGATCGGCTTCGGTTCCCCCAACAAGCAGGGCCGCGAAGAGTGCCACGGCGCCCCGCTAGGCGCCGAGGAAATCGCCCTGGTACGCGAAACCCTGGGCTGGAAGTACGCACCGTTCGAGATTCCGGACGAGCTGTATGTCGCCTGGGACGCGCGCGGCAAGGGCGAGGCGCAGGAAGAAGAGTGGAACGACATCTTCGAGGACTACAAAGAGACCTACCCGGAACTGGCGGAAGAATTTGTGCGCCGCATGAAGGGCGATCTGCCCGCGGACTTCCTCGCCAAGGCCGACGAGTACATCAAGAAGTGCCAGGCCGACGCCGAGAAAATCGCCTCCCGTAAGGCCAGCCAGAATGCGCTGAATGCCTTCGGCCCGCTGCTGCCGGAATTCCTCGGCGGCTCCGCCGACCTGGCCGGCTCCAACCTCACCATCTGGTCCGGTTCCAAAGGTGTCAGCGCAGACGATGCCAGCGGCAACTACGTCTACTACGGCGTGCGCGAATTTGGCATGAGCGCCATCATGAACGGTGTCGCCCTGCACGGCGGCCTGGTGCCCTACGGCGCCACCTTCCTGATGTTCATGGAATACGCCCGCAACGCCGTGCGCATGGCCGCACTGATGAAGCAGCGCGTGATCTTCGTCTACACCCACGACTCCATCGGCCTCGGCGAAGACGGCCCGACCCACCAGCCGGTAGAGCAGCTCACCGCCCTGCGCGTGACCCCCAACCTGCACACCTGGCGCCCCTGCGATGCCACCGAATCCGCGGTGAGCTGGAAAATGGCCGTGGCCCGCAAAGACGGCCCCAGCGCCCTCATCTTCAGCCGCCAGGGCCTCGCCCCGCAGGCGCGCACCGATGAGCAGCTGGCAGCTATCGAGAAGGGCGGCTACATCTTGCGCGACTGCGACGGCACCCCGGAAGCGATCATCATCGCCACCGGCTCAGAGGTCGAGCTCGCCACCGCCGCCGCCGAAAAACTCGCCGGCCGCAAAGTGCGCGTGGTTTCCATGCCCTGTGCCGAAGCCTTCTCTGCCCAGAGCGCCGACTACCGCGAATCCGTATTGCCATCTTCCGTGCGCGCCCGCGTTGCGGTAGAGGCCGGTCACAAGGACTACTGGTTCAAGTTCGTAGGCTTCGACGGTGCTATCGTCGGCATGGACACCTTCGGTGAATCCGCACCGGCCGGTGACCTGATGAAGCACTTCGGCATCACCACCGACAAAGTAGCGGAAGCGGTTGAAGGACTGCTGAAGTAATAACGAGCCCAGGCTAACGAAGCTCTGTGGTTTGAATAGAAGGGCAGGTGCTGGGGACGGGTTTTCAGGATCGTCGGCAACAGGGATGTTGCCGACGAAGCGTACAGGGACGTATTCACAGCGGTCCTGAAAACCCGTCCCCAGTGCCTGACCGCCACCGCACTGGAAATAAATAAATCCTGAAGGCGGTGCCGTCAGCCTGAGGATTTCATGCCCACCCAAACGCCAATAAGACTCGCCATCAACGGCTATGGCCGCATAGGACGCAGTGTCCTTCGAGCCCTCTACGAATCCAACCTGCGCGACCAGCTGCAGATCGTTGCCATCAACGAACTGGCCGACTGCGCCACCATCGCCCACCTCACCAAATACGACACCGTCCACGGCCGTTTCCACGGCGAAGTGCGCGTGCACAACGACACCCTGCACATCAACGGTGACCCGATTGCCGTCACCCACCACAGCGAACTGGAAGACCTCGACTGGTGCAGCCCGCCGGTGGACGTCGTCCTAGAATGCACCGGCAGCTTCAGCGAACGCGAACGGGCAGAGCTACACATAAAGGCCGGTGCAAAAAAGGTCATCTTCTCCCAGCCCGCCAGCCGCGACGTCGATGCCACCATCGTCTACGGCGTCAACGACACTGCGCTCACAGGTAGCGAGACCATCATCTCCGCCGCCTCCTGCACCACCAACTGCAGCATTCCCGTGATTGCGGCCCTCGAGAGCGCCTTCGGTATCGAAGCCGGCGTCATTACCACCATCCACTCCGCGATGAACGACCAGCCGGTAAACGACGCCTACCATCATACCGACCTGCGCAAAACCCGCTCTGCACTGAACTCGATAATCCCGGTAGACACCGGTCTCGCCCGCGGTATCGAGCGTATCCTTCCCGACATGGCCGGAAAATTCGAAGCCCAGGCCATGCGCGTGCCCACCATCAACGTGTCGGCCATCGACCTGTCGGTGCAGCTGAAAAAGCCCGTTACCCAGGCCGAGGTCAATTCAGTACTGAAAACCGCCGCCGAAACCCGCTTTGCCGGCGTGCTCGGCTACAGCGAAGAACCCCTGGCTTCCTGCGACTACAACCACGATCCGCGCTCCGGCGTCGTCGATGCCGGCCAGACCCGCGTTGCCGGTGGCAAGATGGCGAAGGTACTGATCTGGTTTGATAACGAGTGGGGCTTTGCCAACAGGATGCTGGACGTTGTGCGGTCGCTGATGAAGTAAAGAAGGTGTGGATTAAACCGCACCTTTGATTGTCGGGCTTTGGGACATTCTATCCGTGAAAATAGTTCATCGTCAGATGCGTTGAACACAGCGTTGCACGCATCTGACGGTGGGCCGAGCGCCCAGCAGGAAGTCTCTGTATCCGAACGCGTTAGATGGATTCCAAGTCTGTGGACGCTTTGTTTACAAACACCTTGCCACCTTTCATTACAAAGTCCATATCCAGCAGCTCTTCAATATTCTCCAATGGCGAGCCATTCGTAGCGATGATATCGGCCTGCTTGCCCACCTCAAGACTGCCGATGGTATTACTCATCCCCAGCAGGTCGGCGGCGTTGATCGTGGCGGATTGAATGATCGACATGGCATCCATGCCAGCCTTGTGCATCAGTACAGCCTCGCGCGCATTTTCACCGTGTCTGGATACGCCACTGTCGGTGCCGAAGGCGATTTTCACACCTGCGTTGACGGACTTGGCGAAATTGCCTTGCATATCACTGCCCACCCGGATGGCTTTGACTTTCTGCGCCTCGCTCAGGACGTCGGTGTTCTTGGCCATTTCCACAACGGTCTCGCCGGCCAGCAGGGTCGGAACCAGATAGGCTCCGGTCTTGCGAAACAGGCGGTGTGATCCAGGGCCTGCGTAGGTGCCATGCTCAATGCTGTCCACGCCCGCTTCCAGAGCGGCGATGATGCCGTCTTCCTGATGGGCGTGGCTGGCAACCTTGCGACCCATGCGCTTTGCCGCCAGTACCACTTCCCGAAGTTCATCCATTTCCATCTGCTGACCGGTACCGGTAGCACGGTCGGTGAGAACACCACCGGTAGATGTGATCTTGATCAGGTCGGCACCATACTTGATCGCGTGGCGC
>NZ_DATCMV010000039.1:0-12329 GCF_036563125.1 Microbulbifer sp. | reverse complement strand
CCCGGCCTCGGCAGCGCGCCGGAGCGCTTCGCGAAAAAAATCGACCAGATGTCCAATGGCCGCCTGAAGATCAAGGTATATGGCGCCGGTGAACTGGTGCCGGCCATGGGCGTGTTTGGTGCGGTGTCCGATGGGGCCGCCCAGGTGGGCCACGGCGCGGCCTATTACTGGAAGGGCAAGATTCCTGCGGCGCAGTTTTTCACCGCGGTGCCGTTCGGGCTAAACGCGCAGGAAATGAATGGCTGGCTGCACTATGGCGGCGGGCTGCAGCTGTGGGAAGAGCTCTACGCGCCGTTCAACCTGATCCCCATGGCCGGCGGTTCCACTGGCGTGCAGATGGCGGGCTGGTTCAACCGTGAGATCAATACCGTCGAGGACCTGAAAGGCCTCAAGATGCGCATTCCCGGCCTCGGCGGTGAAGTGCTGAACCGCGCCGGCGGCACCGCGGTCACCATCCCCGGCGGCGAGTTGTACACCGCGCTGCAGACCGGCGTGATCGACGCCACCGAGTGGGTTGGCCCCTATAACGACCTCGCCTTCGGCTTCCACCAGATCGCCAAATACTACTACTACCCCGGTTGGCACGAGCCCGGCTCGATCCTCGAGATCATTATCAACAAGAGCGCGTTCGAAAAACTGCCGGGGGACCTGCAGGCCATCGTGCGCACTGCCGCCCGCGATGCCAACCAGGACATGCTCGATGAGTACACCGCGCGCAACAACCGCGCGCTGAAAGAACTGGTCGGCGAGCACGGGGTGGCGCTGCGCAAACTGCCAGACGACGTCATCGCGCACCTGAAAACCATCAACGATCAGATCATGCAGGAAACCGCGGCGAAAGATCCGCAGTTTGCACGTATCTATCGGGCCTTCCAGGAGTTTGAATCCCAGGTCATTCCCTACCACCGGATCAGTGAAGAGGCGTATTACAAAACCCGGGATCACTAAACCGACCGCCAGTCACCCGGAGCGACCACTTTTCGCATAAAAACTAGGAAAAAAATCCAGCCAGCGGGGTATGTCAGCAATCCCCCCGCTGGGGATCGCCGCACCGCTGAAACTCCCCTCCAGGCGGACCGCGTATACCGCTTATTTATTGGGCGATTTTGGTGTCATAATGCCGGCCTGCCCCACCCCCTACTCAGTTGAAGACCGTGAAACCCCCGAAACGCCTGCAACCTCTCGTCGATGACGGCTTGATCGATGAAGTTATCAGCCGCCTGATGAGTGGCAAAGAAGCCGACATTTTCATTGTCCGCTGCGGTGGCCATATTCGCTGCGCCAAGGTCTATAAAGATGCGATCAAACGCAGCTTCAAAAAGGCCGCCCAGTATCAAGAGGGCAGGAAAGTGCGCAGCGGTCGTCAGGCGCGCGCCATGGAAAAGCGCTCCAACTACGGCCGCAAGCAACAGGAAGAGATTTGGCAAAATGCCGAGATCGACGCCCTGTCCCGGCTGAGTCGGGCCGGTGTGCGCGTACCGGAAACCTACGGTTGCGTCGATGGCGTACTGCTGATGGAACTGGTCACCGACGAGGCGGGTGATGTCGCCCCGCGACTCGGCGAAGTGATCATGTCGGAAGAGCAGGCGCTCGAAGATCACGCGCTGATGATGCACTACATTAGGCTCATGCTTTGCGCGGGCATTGTGCACGGCGACCTCTCCGAATTTAACGTGCTGGTAGATGATTACGGCCCGGTAATTATCGACTTGCCGCAAGCGATTAATGCCGCCGCCAACAATAGTGCCCGGGAAATGTTTGCCCGCGATGTGAACAACATGCGTCGCTACTATGGTGAATTCGCTCCCGAGCTACTGCACACGCAGTACGCCAAGGAAATGTGGGCGCTGTACGCCGAAGGTAACCTGACTCCGGATACCCTGCTCAGCGGCGAGTTTGAAGACGACAGCAACAGTGCCGACGTGGACGGCGTGCTGGAAGAAATCAAAGCCGTGATGCGCGAGGAGCAGGAGCGGCAGCAGCGCATCCTTGAAGCGGAATACGAATAGTGTTCTGCCAAATCGATTGCTGCAATCTGCCGCGATTAAATCTACCCCGCCGGGGGTTTAAACCGGGATATTTTTGATTGTGACCAGAAAATTTTTGGTCGCAGCTTTTTTACCGTTATTTGGATTAATACATGTCGAACCGCAAATTTTTTTACAAGGGCCGCCAGGATCCGCGGGAAAATCACGTTAAATTCGGTTACGAAACCAAGGCCTCCGCGAAATCCGGCAGCAAAAAATATCCGCTGTCTCTGGTGGTGACCAGTGAGGAGCGCAAACAGGAAGTGGAAGCACTGGTTGCCGAAGCGCAGTTATACGCAGAGATCAGAATTGATAACAGTGAGGGCGCGGTTGAATCCATTGCGGAGCTGACGGCCCTGCTTAACAAAAAGGGTACGGTCAAACTCGACAAGATTCCCGAGCGCAATGCGCCCTGCAGTTGCGGCAGCGGCAAAAAGTACAAAAAGTGTTGCGGATAGGATGGCTTGTTAACAGGAGCCAGACATATCAGGCTGTTCCGAAATCGGAAAAATAAGCAAGTAAAAAGCGGGGCCAGCGGGCCCCGCTTTTTTTTGCGACCATCTGCCGCACCAAAATAGTGCCCCACCTCCCTAATGTGACAGTTGTGCGCTTTGTAAAGGTGCAGTGACAAACTGTGACAATCAATCGATATCTCTTACGGGCTGCCGTTATTTAGCATCGGGCGGCCTTTGCTGTTGTTGTGGTTTTGTAACAGCGAAAAACAAATAAAAAATAACTCTTAGGAGTGACCATGAAAATAAAAACGCTGAGCAGCGCGATTGCTGCCGCGTTGTACAGTCTTGGGGCCATGCACAGTGTTCATGCTGCAGGCCAGGAAAAGGTAGTGCTCAAAACTCTGGATTTGAGCCAGCCCGCATACCAGGAATACAAAGCGCAATATCAGAAAAACCAGGTACTGGAAAATAACGGGGCCAATATCCAGCTCCAGAATGCCAGCACCAACCAGAAATTTTTCCGCGAAGAAGGCCTCACCGGTACGCACAAATATTTCGTGCGCCTGAAAGACCTGCCCGCGGCCGTATACGACGGCGGCGTTGAGGGTCTGGCCAGCACCAAGGACCTGCTGAAAAGCGGCGCCAAAGTGCGCGGTAACCAAACCCTGAATGCCTACACCAGCCACCTGCAGACCAAGCAGCAGGCTCTGGTGAGCGAGGCCGCCGGCAAAGGCGTTAACCTGCGTGTTCTGGAAAGCTTCCAGGTCGCGTTGAACGCGGTAACCGCAGAGCTGACCCAGGACGAAGCCGAAGCGCTGTCCGAACTGCCGACTGTTGCCGGCGTCGAGCGTGTGCGCATCTATGACCTGCACACTGATGTGGGCCCGGTACATGTGGGCGCGGACGTCGCCTGGACCGGCACCAGCCGCATGGCTGGCAAGTACATGGGTGAAGGCATTGTTGCGGGTATCCTGGATACCGGTATCAACACCGACCATCCTTCGTTTGCCGCTACCGGTGATGACGGTTACACAGTGCAGAACCCACTGGGCGAAGGCGTTTACCTGCACGACTGTAACGATGACGGTCAGGAAGGGCTGTGTAACAGCAAGCTGATCGGTGTCTGGTCACACAAAACCATTACCGACACCTTTGTAGGTCCGGAAGTCTGTGGCCGCTTCGGTTGCTCCCCGGGTCCGGTCCTGCGTCCGCCCGTAGGTGAGGATTTCAACGGCCACGGCTCCCACACCGCCAGTACCGTTGCCGGTAACGTGCTCTACAACGCACCTTACTCGCTGCCGCAACCGGCTGAAGCCAGCGATGGCCTCGACACCGGCTTCGATTTCGAAATGATTTCCGGTGTTGCGCCGCACGCCAACATCATCTCCTACCAGGTCTGTTACCCGGAAGCCGGCTGTCCCGGTGACGCGCTGGTGGCCGGTATCGAGCAGGCCATCCAGGATGGCGTGGACGTCATCAACTACTCCATCAGTGGTGGCGTGGACCCGTGGAACTCTTCCACCGAGCTGGCGTTCCTGGCCGCGCGCGAAGCGGGTATCAGTGTTGCCGCTTCCGCCGGTAACGCGGGTCCGACCCTGCAAACCGTAAACCACACCTCTCCGTGGCTGACCAGCGTGGCCGCAACTACCCATGGCCGTGAAATGGCCGTGGAGACCGCTGTCAGCTACGCCGGTTTTATCGATCCTGCTGCCGGCAGCGAAGTACCCAAGTGGTCCGAGACCGGACTGGTGGGCGGCTCTCTCAACGCCGAGGAAATCACCGGTGTTGTGGTTTGGGCCAAGGACTACGTCGACGAAACCGGTGTGAAGGACGGCAACGGCTACTGTGTTACACCGTACGCGCCGGGCACCTTCGACTTCTACAAAGACGGTACTCCGATCACTGATCCGGCCACCGGTGCCACCGCGGCCGATGGCGGTGTAAACGTTTTTGTAATCTGTCAGCGCCACCACCCGGACGACCCCACTGCGAACGCGCGTACCGCCAAGGTAACGAACGTGAAAGCTGGCGGTGCCGATGGTTTCATCATGTACAACCAGGACCGCACTCAGGGTACTGTTGCCGAGACCTATGAACTGCCGTCCGTGCACTTCACCTACAACCAGTGGAACGGCGTCTTTCCTGACGACGGCCTGGAAGACTGGGTCGATCACTCCACCCAGCGCGGTCATATGATCACCCTGAGCCCCGCGACTGTTGCGCGCCGTATCGATCCGGCGGCCGCTGATCAGATGGCAGACTTCTCCTCGCGCGGACCATCCATGATCCCGGAAAACCGCGAAGTGATGTCCCCGAGCATCTCCGCACCGGGCGTGGCTATCTACGCGGCCTATGCCGACGAGCACCCCTTCAGTTCCGCCGCTTCCGGCGACTACGCGACTCTGCAGGGTACCTCCATGTCTGCGCCTCATGTCACTGGTGCCCTGGCACTGATGACCCAGGCCCACCCGGACTGGACCCCGGCGGAAATCCAGTCGGCACTGCAGCTGACTGCGAATCCGGAAGTATGGGATCCCGCGCGCAACCAAAAAGCGATGACCTGGGCCACTGGCTCCGGGCGCATGGACGTGGCCGCGGCGATCGACGCCGAGCTGATCATGGATGTACCGGTTGAGCAGTACCTTGAGGCCAACCCGGCCAATGGCGGCAACGCGGGTGGTCTGAACACCCCGTACATGATCGACATGAACTGTCGCCTGAGCTGTACCTGGATCCGCACCGTGGAAGCGACCGTGGACGGTACCTGGAGTATCACCGGCAAAACCGGTGAAGCCAGTGTGCAGCTGAGCGCAAGCCCGGCGAGCTTCACCCTGCAGGCAGGTCAGAAGCAGACCGTGGTGATTACCGGCAAATGGGTCGACTCCCAGAGCATTGTCGGTGTGCCCTACGGCCTCAGCGTGTTCGGCGAATTACTATTCGAGAACGCGGGTAACCCGGGTAAAACCGTCGCGCGCATGCCGGTGGAAATGAACCTGGCCGCGGGCGATCTGCCGACCGACATCAACATCACCGCACACCGCGACCAGGATAAGTACACCCTGTCCGGCGTTGAGGTTAAGGAAGCTCCGCAGCTGACTGGCCGCGTGTTCAAGAAGGTTGCGCCGACCGTCGAGACCATCGAGGTGAACCAGCGCGCTAGTGGTTCCGGTACCAACCTGTTCGAAGTGACCAGTGATGCCGAAGATCCGTCGGTACACATGAGCTGGGTTTCCGTACCGGAAAATGCCGTACGCCTCGTTGCCGAAGTGCTGGAAAACCTGCACAGCGACGACACCCGTGCCAGCAACCGCTATGGCCAGCTGGGTCTTTACGTTGGTATCGACCTGAACGGCGACGGTATTCCGCAGTTCGATTCCGAAGCGGTGTGTAAGTCGGTACTAGCCAGTGGTGATGGCAAGGACTGGTGCAACATCAACTACCCGCAGGCGGGCAATTACTGGATCGCCTGGCAGAACCATGCCACTTACAGTGGCGAATTTGTAGATGACTTCAAGGTAGCCACCGGCGTGGTCACCACTGAGCAGGACAGCGACCTGAGCCTGACGCTGCCGTCCAGCGCGGAAGCCGGTGAAGCCTTCGATCTGAGCATCAACTGGCAGGATCTGGGTCTGGAGAAGGACGAGTTCTTCTACAGCGCCTTCGACCTTGGCAGCAGCCCCGTCAATGCCGGTAACTTGGGTATGGTGCCGTTCAAGGTCACCCGCGGTGACAACGATGTTGCCATGGAGACCAGCCAAACCCGTGCTCGTATTGGCGATGTGCTCGACGTGACCATCAAGGTACGGCCGAACCTGTCCGGCTACGACCGCAACTTCGAGTTGGCGAGTGTTCTACCGGAAGGCCTGACGCTGGTGAGTGGCAGTGTGTCCACCAACCAGGGCCAATACCACGGCAGCGTGGTGGAAGCGGACAACGGCTTCACCGTGAGCGGTGTACAGACGAGCTCTGTGGACTGGAAACCGGAGTACGTGATCACCAACTCGCTGGAAGACAGCATGTGCCGCGCCCCGGATGTGGGCCTCGGCAACGGCTATATCGACCTGAAGCAGGCCGGTATCTACCCGAGCTCCTTCTTCGGCGAGAACTTCACCGACGGCGTAACTCCGTTCCCGTTCGAGTGGGTATGGCCGGGCTTCGGCAACTACAGTTTCTACATGAACACTGAGGCTCCGGGGCTGGCTAGCAACTCCATCTACGTTCATCCGAACGGTGCCATTGACCTGAATGGCATGATGACCCGTGGCTCCGGTGCCAACACCTGGTTTGGCGAGAACAATCCCTATATCTGGGGTACTCCAATGCAGGTTGTCGGTGGACTGTGGTACGGCGCGCCGGGCCGAATCCTGGGCGCACTGTACAACCCGAGCGCCAACGATGAGGAGAACTCCGGTACTACCGTTGCCTTTACCGATAATCACCTGTTTATCGAGTGGGACCGCATCGGTCGTATCGACCCCAACACCATGACCCCGATGGACGACCACTTTGATGTCGAGTTCATCCTGAGCCGTGGCTATGACCACAGTGACGGTGCCTACGAGATGTACCTGGCCTATGACAACCTGAACTGGGGCTCTCAGCTCACAGGTCCATTCAGTGTTGGTGACTTTGCTTCGGCGGGTGTCCGTGGTCTGAAATCACCGTCGACGGCGACCGGTGGTTTCGGCAAGAACGGCGACCTGTCGACGGCCATCGGCAACGGTAACCTGCCGTCCGTGCTGAATGACAATCAGGTTTTCTGTTTCGATTACCGCGGCCCGGAAACCTCCGCGTTTGACGTGACCTTCCAGGTGCGCGTGAATGCCAAGGCCACCGGCACCGTGCAGACCATTGACATCGCTAATGCAGTCGACGGACTGGACACCCTGCAGGTGACTGCGGACATCACCGTGGCCAGCAACATCACCCTGGGTGAAATTGCTGATCAGCAGGTGAACGAGGACGAGACCCTCAAGGGCATCACCGTGCTCTACGCCGATGAAGACACCGGTGCGAACGTAATCACTGTGACCGGTGACAACGTGACTGCCGAAGTTCACGGCAGTGCATCCGGTTCCACCTTCGACCTGATCCCGGCGGAAAACTTCCACGGCACAACCGAGGTGACGGTAACCGTTGCTGACGCGCTGTTCCCGAACGACGCCGTCTCCACCACCTTCACCCTGACCGTGGTTTCCGACGGCGTGGATGAGTCTGCGGTTGAGGAAGAAGTCGTGGTTGAGGAAAAACCTAAGAAGAAAAAAGGTGGTTCCATGTACTACCTGCTGGCGCTGCTCGCAGTGGCCGGACTGGTCCGTCGTCGCAAGGTAACCTTGCACTAACGGAAGCGAAGCAACCGCCTAGCGGTTGCTTGGTTACAAACAAAAAAGGGCCGACATAGTCGGCCCTTTTTTTTGCGGTGAGCGCACCGGTTTCCAAACTCAGTAGTCGTAAGCGTCTGCCGCCGCTGCTGGTTTCTTGTCTTCCGGGCTATCCGCAATCATCACTTCCGTGGTCAGCATCAGCCCCGCAATGGAGCCTGCATTCTGCAGTGCAGAGCGCGTCACCTTGGCCGGGTCGATGATGCCGAACTCCAGCATATCGCCATAGGCACCAGTCTGGGCGTTGTAGCCGTAATTCGCGCTTTCATGCGAACGCACGTTGTTCAGCACTACGCTGCCATCCACACCGGCATTGGCGACGATCTGCCGGAAAGGCTCTTCCATCGCGCGCAGGGCAATATTGATACCCACCTGCTGATCGTCATTGGCGCCTTTCAGCCCGTTGCTGCGCAGGCTGTCGGCGACGCGCACCAGGGTCAGGCCACCACCGGCAACGATACCTTCCTCCACCGCCGCACGGGTCGCGTGGAAGGCATCGTCCACCAGATCCTTCTTCTCTTTCATTTCCACTTCCGTGGCGGCGCCCACCTTGATGACCGCGACACCGCCGGCCAGTTTGGCCACGCGCTCCTGCAGCTTTTCCTTGTCGTAATCGGAGGTGGAGGCCTCAATCTCCGCGCGGATCTGTTTCACGCGGGCATCGATGTCCGCCTTGTTACCGGCACCGTCGACGATGGTGGTGTTGTCCTTGCCGATCACTACGCGCTTGGCGCTGCCCAGTTGTTCCAGGCTGGCCTGCTCCAGGGTAAGGCCCACTTCCTCGGAGATCAGGGTGCCGCCAGTGAGGGTGGCGATATCCTGCAACATGGCCTTGCGACGGTCGCCGAAGCCCGGCGCCTTCACCGCGGCCACCTTGAGGATGCCGCGCAGGTTGTTGACCACCAGGGTGGCCAGCGCTTCGCCTTCGATATCTTCGGCGATCAGCAGCAGTGGACGGCTGGCCTTGGCCACGGACTCCAGCACCGGCAACAGGTCGCGGATGTTGCTGATTTTCTTGTCAAACAGCAGGATGAACGGGTTGTCCAGTTCCGCCTGCATCTTTTCCTGGTTGTTGATGAAGTACGGCGACAGGTAGCCGCGGTCGAACTGCATGCCCTCAACCACGTCCAATTCGTTTTGCAGTGACTTGCCCTCTTCCACGGTGATCACACCGTCGCGGCCCACTTTCTCCATCGCCTCGGCAATGATCTGGCCGATATCCGCGTTCCAGTTCGCGGACACGGTACCCACCTGGCCGATGGCCTTGGAGTCTTCGCAAGGTTTGGCGAGCTTGGCCAGCTCCTCCACCGCCGCCTTTACCGCAGTGTCGATACCGCGCTTCAGGTCCATGGGGTTCATACCCGCGGCGATGGCCTTGTGCCCTTCGCGCACCAGCGCCTGGGCGAGCACGGTGGCCGTGGTGGTGCCGTCACCAGCCACATCGGCGGTCTTCGAGGCCACCTCTTTCACCATCTGCGCACCCATGTTCTGGAACTTGTCCTTGAGCTCAATTTCCTTGGCTACGGACACGCCATCTTTGGTAATACGCGGGGCACCGAAGCTCTTGCTCAACACCACGTTGCGGCCCTTCGGGCCGAGGGTAGCTTTCACGGCATCCGCCAGGATGTTAACGCCGGCCAGCATGCGCTCGCGGGCGTCGTCGGAAAATTTGACGGTTTTGGCACTCATGCGGCTCTCTCCTTTTCTTGCTCCTGTTCGTTCACACCTTCGAGCACGGCGAAAATGTCGGATTCCCTGACGATGAGATAGGTCTCACCGTCGTGTTTGATTTCGTTGCCGGCGTACTGTCCAAACAGCACCCGGTCTCCCACCTTGACCAACAGTGGGCGCAGCTCACCGTTTGCCAGCTGCGCACCGCAACCAACGGCGATCACCTCTCCCTGAGTGGGTTTCTCTGCAGCTTTGTCGGGAATGACAATGCCACCACTGGTGGTGGTTTCCGCCGCAAGACGTTTGACAACCACCCGGTCATAGAGCGGTTTGATACTCATCGGATTTCCTCCCAATAAGCACTTGGAATTTCAATGGTTAAAGGTTGGTATTCCAGGGGGCTTCCCCTGACAAACGCGGAAATAGGTGCGCCTGAAAAGATTTCAAGGGGACAAAAAGCAGAATTTTTATAAAAAATTTTTATAAAAATTCAGGACTCAAAAATAGAACTGCGATAACGACGGATTTATAGTTTCAGTGACAGAACGTTGAAGGAGGAGCAGATGCCGTCCGTATCGCAAGCCACCTTTGAACACACCCTCGCGGACTTCTTCCGTGAGCGCCTGCAGGAGGAGGCCGTGGCGCTAAAGCCGCGCCCGCAGGAAGATACCCTCTGGTACATCGGCAACCTGCTGGCGCGCTTTGGCGACAGCGGGCAGGTCTTCAGTTATGACCGCGGCGAGGTGGATATTCGCCCGCTGGCGCTGCTATACCGCGATGCCCTGGAGGTGGATAGCCACCATCACCGCTGCCTGCTGCTGCGCCAGCTCGGCGACCTTGCCCTGTTCCTCGGTGCCCTGTTTCCTGAAAACTACACCCGTCGCGGCATCGGCCGCGACTACTTTGTCGGCATGGGCGGCGGCGCCTACGACTATCTCGGCGAAAACGCTCGCCACAATCGCACGGTATTCAGCGAACTCTCGCAGCGCTTTGGCCGGTTGCTGGAGCTGGTGGCGTTGGTTTGTGGCAGAGGCCGGGTGATGGGAGCCGGGGATATTCTGCAACTGTATCAGCGCTGGCGGGAAACTGGTGATCCGCAACTGGCGGTGCAGCTGCGGGCTATGGGTGTGGTTCTGTCCGCTACCGGTGATTGGCACTGAAGCGACCATTGGCATATATTCGTTCAGCCTTGGCGCAACAAAAATCCACTGGCTGCAAAACAGACTAACTAAAAAGAAAAATGAAATTCCTACCTGAGCGACCATTCTACTGGACAGTGGCCTGTGCACTGTTGTCCCTGGCACTGCACAGTTTCGCCGCCTCGCCGCGGCCGCTGACCTATCCCGAACTGGTCCCGGCGAGTACGCCTGAAGCGGCCGGCTTTTCCTCGCAAAAATTGCGCGATCTGGACGCGCTGATTTCCCGTGACGTTGCCGCCGGATTTCCCGGTGCCGTTCTGCTGGTCATCCGTGATGGCAAAATTGTCAAGAACACCAGTTACGGCTACCGGCAAAAATTTTCCGGTTCTGAACCGCTGGAACATTTTGCGCCAATGGCCACCGGCACGCTGTTTGATTTGGCGTCGAACACAAAAATGTACGCGACGAATTTTGCCCTGCAGAAACTTGTCAGCGAGGGGCGGCTGGATTTGCAGGCGAAAGTGCATGAATACCTGCCCGAGTTTCGGGACCGGGAAACCGATACCATCAAGGGTAAGAACGAACTGAGAGTTGCGGATATCCTGCATCACAGCGCAGGGTTTATGCCCGACCCGCAATACCACAATCAAACCGTGGCAAAAGCTCTTTACTCCCAGGACAGAAGTGCCACCTCCCGCTTGATTTCACAGACACCGCTGACTTACCCGCCGGGAACCGCCAACGTCTACAGCGATGTGGACTACATGCTGCTCGGTGAGATTATCGAGCGTGTTACCGGTCAAATGCTCGACGAGTACGTGGAGCAATCCATCTACGCACCGCTGGGGTTGAATCACACGCGCTTTAATCCCCTGCAAAAAGGCTTTACGCCCAAAGACTTCGCGGCAACGGAGCTACAGGGCAACACCCGCGATGGCAGCATCAGTTTTCCCAATATCCGTACCGATACATTGCTCGGCCAGGTACACGACGAAAAGGCGTTCTATTCCATGGCCGGCGTTTCCGGTCACGCGGGCTTGTTCTCCACGTCCTCAGATCTGGCGGTGCTGCTGCAGGTAATGCTGAATGGTGGCGGCTATGGCTCGGTCGCGCTGTTTGATGGCCAGACCATCTGGGAATTCACTACGCCGTCGGAAATCGATCCCACCTTTGCCCTCGGTTGGCGCACCAATGGGAATGCCAGCATGCAGTGGATGTTCGGGGAATACGCCAGTAATCGCGCCTACGGGCATACCGGCTGGACCGGCACCCTCACCATCATCGACCCCGAGTACAATCTTGGCATCGTGCTACTCACCAACAAGAAGCATTCTCCTGTCATCAAGACAGGAACGAATTCCGGGAAATTTATCGGGGATTTATTTGCGACTGGCCGTTACGGCGAGGTGGTGTCGGGAGTTTACCGAGCCATGAGTATTTCTCAGAATTAGTCCTCGTCTGATCGGGCCGTTGCCACAGCGCCAAAATAATCAGTAATTTTGTGTAAGTTACTATTCTGATGTTTCGATATTTATATAGGCATGGGAAACGTCTTTTACATCTTCGATTTCAATTTTTTCTAACGAGATTCCACATATAGTAACGCAAAACCTTGCCAGCAACCGATTAAGCTTTTCGGTAAACACACGCTCTCTA
>NZ_DATCMV010000180.1:0-14467 GCF_036563125.1 Microbulbifer sp. | reverse complement strand
AATCACCTGTTTGCCGCGGGCGCGCAGCCATTCGGCAAAGGATTCCATGGCCTCGAAGAAGGCTACCACCTTCTGGATATGGTGGCGGACGTAATCGGTCTCCTGGCGCATCTCGGCGATAAAGTACAGCGTGTGTTTATCATCGCTGCGGTACCAGGGGTGCTTGTGGTTGAGCTGGTCGCCCAGAATAAGTCGCAGGGTTTTCACGGTGAGCCAAGAGCCCGGTATTGCAGGGAATACCGGGCTGTACGCTGGGGAAAAAACTTCAGATTAGTGGTCTTTCAGCAGTTCCCGGGAAATGATCAGCTTCATGATCTCATTGGTACCGGCGTAGATACGCTGTACCCGCGCATCGGCCCAGGCGCGGGCGATGGGGTATTCCCACATGTAGCCGAATCCTCCGTGCAGCTGCATGCACTCGTCGAGCAGCTTGCACTGGAAGTCGGTGGCGAGCAGTTTGGCCTTGGCGGCGGTGGCGACATCCAGTTTGTGGTCGTAATGCAGTTGCAGACATTTATCGATAAACACCCGCAGCGCGGTGAGTTCACTGTCCAGCTCCGCCAGCTTGAACTGGGTGTTCTGGAACGCAGCGATGGGTTTGCCGAATGCCTTGCGATCCCTGACGTAGTCGATGGTCCAGCCGATGGCGGCCTCGCAGTTGGCAATCGCATTGACGGCGACACTGAGGCGTTCCTGGGGCAGTTCCTGCATCAGGTAGATAAAGCCTTGCCCTTCGCCACCCAGCAAGTTATCCACAGGGACTTTGACATCGTCGAAGAACAGCTCGGAGGTGTCCTGGGCCTTCATGCCCACTTTTTCCAGGTTGGTACCTTTCTTGAAGCCCGGCAGCCCGGCATCAACCAGAAACAGACTGACGCCGGCGGCACCGGCGGCGGGATTGGTCTTGGCGACCACCACCACCAGGTCGGCGTGCTGGCCATTGGTAATAAAGGTCTTGGAACCGTTCAACAGGTAGTGATCGCCGTTTTTTACCGCGGTGGTGCGCACCCCCTGCAGGTCGGAACCGGCACCGGGTTCGGTCATGGCAATGGCGGTGACGATGTCGCCGCTGATGCAGCCGGGCAGGTACTTCTGCTTTTGTTCTTCGGTGCCGTAATTGACGATGTAGGGCACTGCGATATCCGAGTGCAGGCCCCAGCCAATTCCGGTGAGCCCGAGGCGGGAAATTTCTTCATCGACGATGGCGTTGTAGCCAAAATCCAGTTCCAGGCCACCGTAAGCTTCCGGCACCTGCGGGCACAGAAAGCCCATGGCGCCAGCCTTGCGCCACAGCTCTCTATCTACCTGGCCATCCTTTTCCCACTGGTGGTGAAAGGGCGCGGCCTCGCTTTCAAGGAATTTGCGTACGCTGTCGCGAAACTGTTCGTGCTCCGGGGTAAATACGGTTCTCGGGATCATGGCTATTTCCAGTTATTGTTTTGTGGCTCGAGTTTACAGGCTGTGTAACGGGAAAATCCGCTCACATAACTTAGCCCATTAGCGCAGCGCGGGCATGGTTTGTGGGTCAACTTCATGACCATGTGGGCGCCATGCGCAATCCTGATATTCCATTCCAGAGCTTATTCTGAATCAGCCTAACCAGAAGATTTAGCTGCCGTACACTGATGAGAGTGGTTTCACCGCAAGCAACGCGAGGTACGCAAATGGCTGACAATCTTCTGGAAATGGCGGTGCGCCATCTGGGTTCAACGGGTCTCAGTGCGCTCGGTAACGCTCTGGGGTTGCCGGACGGAAAGAGTGAATCGGCGTTCACTGCCAGCGCGGCATCTGTGCTCGCAGGTATGCTGAACAAGGCTGGCAGTGAGAGTGGGCTGGGCACACTGCTGAACATGGCCACTAAAAGCACCAGCATGGATTTGTCTTCCCCCGTAGATATTTTTACAACCCCGGACAAGATGACGAGCCTGCAGGACCTCGGCGGCAATATTGTCGACAGTCTTTTTGGCAACAAGCGAGATGGCGTCGTCAATGTGCTGACCAGTGCGCTGGGCCTGAGTGGCAACAAAGGTGGCAGCCTGCTGCGTATTGCCGCCCCGGTGATCATGTCGCTGGTGGGCAAGCTTGTGAAAAGCAAAGGTCTGAATATGGAGGGCCTGGCTGCGCTGCTGCTGGGTCAGAAAGCCCACGTCAAAGACAAGATCCCCGCGGGACTATTGAAAGAGCTGGGTGTAGCCAACTTCGATGAGTTGGCCGAGCGCACCGTGGTGGAAACCACACCTCGCCATACCGCGCGTGCTGCGACGCCGCCACCACCGGTCAAAAAGAGTGGCTGGGGCAAGTGGCTGTGGCCGCTGTTGATTGCACTGGGCGTACTGTGGGCACTGAATATGTGCGCCAAGAAAGAACGGGTCGATGATGGCACCGGTGCCGTCGTGACGGAACAGGAAGAAGTCATCGTTGAGGAAACACCGGCGACGCCACCGACAGAAACCATCACCACCCCGGAGCCAGAAGTTACCGAGGAGACCGTGATCGTTGAAGATTTCGGGCAGCAGCTGCGGGATTACCTGGCCAGTGCCAGCCGCGATCCAAACCGCGAGTTCCCGCTGCAGATTGAGTTCCCCACCGATGGCAGCATGCCTAATGTGGAGTCACTGCCGGATGTGCAGACGCTGATCACGATCATGCAGGAGAACCCCGGCCTGTCCATCGCCATCGAGGGCCATACCGATTCTGACGGCGATGCCGTGGCTAACCAGAAGCTGTCTGAATCCCGCGCCCAGGCGGTGATGAAGATGCTGGTGGATGCGGGTATCGAAGGCAGCCGTGTCACCGCTGTGGGTGTTGGCTCCGCCAATCCGATCGCGGACAACAGCACCGAGGAAGGCAAGCAGAAAAACCGTCGCATTGCGGTGAAGGTGACTTCCTACGAGCAGCAGTGATGCTTGATTGACTTGAAGGAAAAAACCCGCGGTTCGCCGCGGGTTTTTTTATGTGTGGAAAAAATCAGCCGCGGTGCTTCTCGCGGTAGGCGCCGGGGGCGAGACCTGTCCACTTCTTGAAGGCGCGGTTGAACGCGCTGGGCTCGGAAAAGCCGAGGCGCTCGGCAATTTCCGCCACCGCAGTTTCCTGTTGTTTCAGCTGGTACATGGCCATGTCGCGGCGCACGGAATCCTTGATGTCCTGCCAGCTGTTGCCCTCATCTTTCAGACGACGGCGCAGGGTCTGCGGGGAGGTATACAGGCGCTCGGCGACATCGTCCAGCGACAGGTTTTCGATACTGTTGTGGCTCTGCAGCATACGGCGGATACGGCCGGTAAAACTATTGTCGGATTTGTACTGCGCCAGCAGACACTCCGGCGCGCGCGCAAGAAATTCACTCAGCTGCTGGGCATCGCGCACCAGCGGCATACTGAGGTAGCGCGTATTGAACACCAGGCAGGTTTCCCGCTGGTGGAAATAGTGCCGGCAGGGAAACATATCGTTGTATTCCTCGTCGTAATCCGGCGGCGGAAACGCGAGGTGTACCCGCTCCAGCAAAATAGTGCGGTCGATCAGCCAGCTGAAAAACCGCAGCCAGATGACTGCGAGGGACTCGACAAAATTCTGATTCGGCAGCTGCTTCTGGTTGCTGTGATGGATGATGAGTTTGGCCTCTTCACCATCCTCCACCAGCTTGATGTGCAGGTCATCGCTCACCATGGTGACAAAGCGGGAGGAGCGCAGCAGTGCGCGGCGCAGGGTGGGGCTGCTCAGGGTCGCGTGGCCCATCATGGCGAAGGTGCCGGGCAGCCAGGGGCGCGCGAGGTAGCCGCCGGATTCGTCTCCCAGCTGGTCCCACAGCAGGCGCAACAGGCGCGCCAGCTGTTCGCGGCCGATACGGGCATCTGGCACCTGCGCACTGGCGGGGGCAATACCGGCATCCTGCAGTAGCTGGTCGCAGTCGACGCCGGCGGCGCGGGCGCCAGCCAGGTGTGCAAATACCGCAGCGGCGAGAATGCCGCGGGCCTCAAAGCTGGCGGTGGATGCCTGCTGTTCTGCGGATGCTTGGTGTTCTGTTGTTATGGAATCTGTTTCCACGGTCACGCTTCCCGATGGCGGTATCAGTGATGTGTGTGACCGGATTATGCAAAAGAGTGCATAAAAAGTCCCGCCCGGGACGTTGTTATGAGACGAATACGGGTTGGGGGCTTGCGGAAGTGGGCATGTGGTGTGCTACAAATGTCCGGTCGAAAACGGACCGTATTACCTCACTATCGACACCACATTTTCAACACCGGAACAATGGAACTGCCATGGCTGCACCTGCCTACAGCGAGCTCAATCCCACCATCTGCCGTCGCCTGCTGATCGCCTACCTGATCGAACAGCTGCCGCGGCCGAATAACCCGGCGCTGGAGGAAGTGACGGGCTGGCCCCGCCGCACCATCCAGGATGTCATCGCCAAGGGGCTGCCGGGCCACGGTACCCAGGTTGAGTTCGTGCAGCAGGGGGTGCGCAACAACGATGGTTATTACGAATTGAAAGACTGGGGCTCTATCGACGGCAACTGGGTGCGGGCCAATCTCGATGCGATTGCCCGGGTGCTGGAGCTGGCGCCGGAGCGATTGCCGGCGCCATAGATCAGCGGGAGCTCAGCGGGATATCAGGGAGCGGCGGCTGTTCTCTGCAGAATGTCGTTCACTTTCTGCAGCAGTGCCGGATCGTTGCGCAGCTGGGTCGCAATGTTCTGGTACTCGTCTTTGCTCAGGCCAGCGCCCTCAACCGCGGACAGCATTTTGGCCTGCGCCTCCACATTGATGGCTTCGGCGGCAGCGGCATCGGCGGCGGCCTTGATCTTGGGCGCGTATTCCTGACTCAGGGTCACGATGGAGCGGTAGGCGTCGGCGAATTTCTGCAGCTGTGCATCGGTAACGGCGGTGTCCGCAAACGCGCTGGACACGGCGAGCGCCAGGGCAAGTGCGGCGGAGTATATGGCGGTTGGCTTCATGAGCACCTCTGATTGGGAAAATACGCTTTTGTGCAAGCTACACGCCCAGCGTGGGTTGAGGGCCACAGAGCCTTGGCAGCTGATCGGTGACATCTGTTTCTGGAACAGCTGTCTTGATAACCAATGGGCGATTCGGCAAAGCGCTGTCCTGCAAAGGGTAGTTGGTATTCCAGCGCGCTTGCGATTTTCGCCGCCAGTCTGCGCGTCCCTGCGTCAGCCCGGCTTGTTGTTACCGCGGCTGGTTCAGAACAGGCCGAGGAATTTTTTCCGCTTTTTCAGTGAGGCTTCGCAACTGTTCAGCTGTCGCTGATAGTTTTGCGCCCGTGCGGATACCTTGTGGGCCACGTCCTGTAGCCATTTCTTGTTGCGGTAGGTGCGGCGGTTATAACCGCCCTGGCCCTCGTGATAGGCGAGGTACAGGTGGTAGGTGTCGTTGGGCTTGATTTTGCACTGGCGCTGGCTGGTGTTGTGGTACCAGCCGACGAAGTCGATGGCATCGGCAAAGTCGTCGCGGTCAGCGCCGTAGTTGCTGGCGTCGCGCTGGTAGCTTTTCCAGGTCGGTCCGAGGGCCTGGGCATAGCCGTAGGCATCGGACGGGCGTGGACCGGGAATAATCCACAGGATCTTGGTACGCGGCGGCTTGGCGTCGTGCACAAAGCGCGATTCCTGGTGCAGCGTGGCCATCATGGTGGCGATGGGGGTGTTCCAGCGGCGCGCGGATTTGGCGGCGTCGTGATACCAGTCGTCCTTCTCGCGGAAAATTGCGCACAGGTCGTCGGGATTGCTGGGCGGTGTGGTGGCGCAGCCCGCCGCCAACAGGGTCGGCAGGGCGAGCAGCGCCAGGGTCAGTTTCTTATTCTTTTCGATCATCAGCTCACAAATAGGTTTATCAGCAGGTAGTTAGACTTTCGACTTGATGGTCTTCACACCGTCGGCCGTGCCGAGCAACAGCACATCCGCCGGGCGCGCGGCAAACAGGCCGTTGGTGACCACGCCGGTGATGTTGTTGATCGCGTCTTCCAGCGCCAGCGGCTTGGCGATCTGCATATTGTGCACATCGAGGATGACATTGCCGTTGTCGGTGGTCACACCCTCGCGGTACACCGGGTCACCCCCCAGCTTGACGATTTCGCGGGCCACATAAGAGCGCGCCATGGGGATGACTTCCACCGGCAGCGGGAAGTTGCCCAGTACTTCCACCCATTTGCTCTCGTCGGCGATGCACACAAATTCCTCGGAACAGGCGGCGACGATTTTCTCGCGGGTCAGGGCTGCGCCGCCGCCCTTGATCAGTTGCAGCAGCGGGTTGGTTTCATCGGCACCGTCTACATAGACACGGATGCCGTCCACCGCATTGAGGTCGTAGACCGGGATGCCGTGGGACTTGAGACGCTCGGCGGAGGCCTCGGAGCTGGCCACGGTGCCATCGAACAGGCCCTTCTTTTCCGCCAGGAAGTCGATGAAGTAGTTGGCGGTGGAGCCGGTGCCGACACCGACGATGGTGTCCGCCTCCAGCATGGGGGTGATGTATTCCACCGCGGCGCGCGCGACGTCCTGCTTGAGCTGATCCTGATTCATGGGCTTACTGGGTCCTTGTGCAATATTTGCGATAAAAACACCCGTTTCCGAATATTAATTCGCGCAAAAATGGCTTTAAAGTGGCTTTGGTGCTGCTTAGGGATTAGACTGGCGGGCTTGTAAACATCCTGCAGTTGCCGGTTTCTGTCATGCCCAAGTCCTATATCAAGCGCATTTTAGACGCGCGCATTTATGATGTCGCCATCGAAACCCCGCTGGACCCCATGCGCCAGCTGTCCCATCGCCTCGGCAACCGCATTCTGCTGAAGCGCGAAGACCTGCAACCGGTGTTTTCCTTCAAGATTCGCGGCGCCTACAACAAATTGCTCAAGTTGCCGCCGGAGCAGCGCGCCAAGGGGGTGATCTGTGCCTCCGCCGGCAACCACGCCCAGGGCCTGGCACTTGGTGCCCAGCACCTAGGGGTGCGCGCCACCATCGTGATGCCCTCCACCACACCGGCAATCAAGGTGAATGCGGTGCGCATGCGCGGTGCGGAAGTGGTGTTGCACGGTGATACCTTCGATGAGGCCGCGGCGCGCGCCAGGGAACTGGTGGAAGAGCGCGGGCTGGTATTTATCCACCCCTACGACGACCCGGATGTGATCGCCGGCCAGGGCACCGTGGCGATGGAGCTGCTGCGCCAGCTGCCGGGCAACCTCGACGCGGTGTTTATCCCCGTGGGTGGTGGTGGTCTCGCCGCGGGCATGGCGGCTTACATCAAGTACGTGCGCCCTGAGATCAAGGTATTCGCGGTGGAGCCGGAAGACGCCGCCTGTCTCAAGCTCGCGATGGACGAAGGCAACCGCGACAGTCGCCTGCCGCAGGTGGGCCTGTTTGCCGACGGCGTGGCGGTGGCGCAGATCGGTGAGGAGACTTACCGTGTGCTGCGCGAGACCATCGATGGCGTTCTCACTGTGACCACCGATGAGATCTGCGCGGCGATCAAGGATATCTTTGAAGACACCCGCTCCATCGCTGAGCCCGCCGGTGCCGTGGGCCTTGCCGGCCTGAAGAAATACGCGGAGCAGCAGGGGGAGCAGAACCTGACTCTCGCCACCGTGTGCAGCGGCGCCAACACCAACTTCGACCGCCTGCGCTACATCAGCGAGCGCACCGAAATTGGCGAGAAGCGCGAGGCGGTGCTGGCGGTGACCATTCCGGAAAAGCCCGGCAGTTACCTGCAGTTCTGCCGCGACCTGGGCGATCGCTCCATCACTGAATTCAACTATCGGTTTGCTGGCGGCGCCGGGCGCTACGCCAACGGCGGCGAGGCGCACATTTTCGTCGGCATGCAGGTGGCGACAGATGCAGATCGCGCCATGTTGGTATCGCAGTTGCAAGGCAAGGGATACGAGGTCACCGATCTCACCGACAACGAGATGGCCAAGTTGCATATCCGCCATCTGGTCGGGGGGCGCGCGCAGGGCATTGCCGACGAGGTAGTGTACCGTTTCGAGTTCCCCGAACGCCCGGGAGCGCTGCGCAAGTTTCTCGAACAGCTGGCCGGGCGCTGGAACATCACCCTGTTCCACTACCGCAACCACGGCGCCGCCTACGGGCGGGTACTGGTGGGGCTGGAAGTGGCAGCGGCCGAGCGTCCGGCGCTGAGGGCACTGCTCGACCAGCTGCAGTATCCCTTCTGGGAAGAGACGGAGAACCCGGCTTACCGCTTCTTTCTGTCGCGGAGCGAGTGAATTCGGGCGCCGTAGCCAGAATTTGCGGTGAGTAGTTCACACTCGTGGATCTGTCGAACTTGCATTTCTGAAAATGTGAAGATTTTCTCAAAAAAAAGTTCTTGACGGGTTACTATTTGGCCACTAATCGAGTATCTTTTGACCGCTGTTTAGCCCTAATTGGTCAGGTGGAAGTGCGGTGTGTCGCGGGTATCTTTTTACCCGGTGCGGCGGAACTTTCCATCGGTCCCGGGTCTAACGACGCACTGGCGGCGCAGATTGCCAGGCACTAAGAACTCGATTCAGAAGTTCGAAAACAACAAGAATTCGATACCTTACAGGATGGTCCCCATGAAACCCGATGCATTGACACTCGCGGTAGTTGTCTTTGTTGCGGGCGTACTGCTGAGCAGCAGCGGTTTGACCGAGGTGTTTTCTTCCGATCAGGAAGAGGCCCCGTCTGCCCTGCAGCAGGGTGTAGTCACTCGCTGATTGCTCCCGGCAGAACGCCACCGAAAGAGCCGAGCCCCAGTTACTGTGGTTCGGCTTTTTTGTGCCTGCAGGAAATGTGAGTTCGGGAAAGGCTGGCCGGGCAGTGGTAGTTCAGCGGCAGCGATACAGGCGCTCGTCGGTGGCCACCAGCACCAGCGGAATGTCCCAGCTCTCCACTGGCAGCTCCGCCACACACTGTAACTGGTGTGCGATGCCTACAAGCTGTGGGCCCTTGCCCGGATTTATCCGTTTGAAGGCGAAGCTGCGGTCGTAGTAGCCGCCGCCCATGCCGAGGCGCGCCCCTTTCGGGTCGAAGGCTACCAGCGGCATTAGTACCAGATCCAGCTGTGCAGGGGTGCGCTGCTCACTGCGACCGGCCACCGGCTCCGGAATACCGTAGCGATTGCGATAGCGCAGGCGGGCGCCGGGCCAGTGCAGGAAGGTCATGGTATTGCGGGCCGCGCGTGGCAGTACCGGTAGATAAAAACGCTTGTTGGGGAAACGCTGCAGCAGCGGCCGGGGGTCTATCTCGCCGTCCATCGGCCAGTAGATGCCGATATGCTGTGCCCGCTTCATTTCCGGGCTCAGTGCCAGGCGCGCGCACAGGCGTCGACTGGCCAGACGCTGGTGATAGCGACCGAGCCCGCGGCGTGCGGCGCGGATCTGCTGGCGCAACTGCTGTTTGGAAGGCGCGGCGTCGCTATCAGGCATAGAGGTTTACGGGTATAGGGACTGGCAGTGTGTCAGAGCCAATGCTGGAGGGGCCAATACCGGAAAAGAAAAATTAGGAGCCCCGAAATGCGGCTGAAGACGTAGCCTTGAACCGTAAGGCTCAAGGTGGGGGCTCCCGGAATGCATTAGGCTTTCCGCTACAGGGCGGACTTGCACACCAACATCCGCTGGAAACCTCCAGGGTAGAATTATCGGCTCGAGGACATAGTCAACTGGCCAACACTTCAGGGCGAGGGAGAAGTATACCCCTTCGTGGCGCACTTGGCTAAACGCACTTTCGCGCCAAATTGTGCTTTTTTGCGTTAGTCAAGTATCGACGGCCGGCACAAATAAAGTCGCCGACAGAGAAGAAAAATTCCGGGAAAGCGCGGCGCGGTTACGCCTTGTCGATTTTGGCCAGCGCCGCCTGAACCTTTTCGTGCAGGCGATCGAGCAGTTGATCTTCCACCGGCTGGCGCGCCAGCTCGGCTTTGGCCTGAATCAGTTCGTGAGCGATGTTCAGAGC
Organism: Microbulbifer sp.; assembly: GCF_036563125.1. GTDB lineage: Bacteria > Pseudomonadota > Gammaproteobacteria > Pseudomonadales > Cellvibrionaceae > Microbulbifer. The sequence continues at coordinate 4,536 of NZ_DATCMV010000180.1, read as the reverse complement.
GGCCATTACCGCAATGCGCTCGGCGCCGATCACGGAACCACTGTTGCGGATTTTTGCCATGCGCTCGTTGAGCAGCTTCGCGGACGCCTGCAGCCCGGCCTGTTCTTCTTCCGAACAGGCAACGCGATACTCTTTGTCGAGGATCGTTACGGCTACCGTGGAAGAGTTGTACGATTTGCTGCTCATGAGGTTTCTTGGCTCAGGCCTTTAAGCCGGCTGATCATGGTCTCAACCCGGCTGCGGGCCACTTCGTTGTTTTTGATCAACCGCTGGCGTTCGCGCTGCCACTCGCTTTCCTGCTCGCGCAGTGCGCGGTTGTCCGCGGCCAGCTGCTGGCACTGTTGTATCAGGTAGTCCAGCTTGTTTTCCAACGCCTGTAGTTTGTCCATAATTCCTGCGTATTAAATGCGCCGCCTGCTCCTGTGACCTGCGCAAGCCGGGGGATTCCGCTACTATATTGCCGGCGTATTTGGGGGTCAATTCTCCCGTACTGCCAAAAAAACTGTGCACCAGTTACTATTTCGCCAGATTGGTGAAATATTCGCACATTCGTTTTTTCATCCCCGTATTGTCCGGTAATGCCGGCGCCATTTCCCGGTTACCGTTCAAATTTCCGGCAGAAAATGGTGGAACAGTTTTCGAATCTGCCCGCTGCAGTTGCCAGGAGTTTTTTATGTCCGCACCGCAATTATCGTTCGACGATCTCGCCAACCAGATAGTAGCGGCGGGGGGGAGGATCGGTCCGAGTGAACTGCACGGTTTCATCTGCGGCTTGCTGGCTGCCGGGGCGCGTCCCGACAAGTCCCGTTGGCAGAAAGAACTGGCGGAGTTTCTCGATCTGGATGCGATCCCCGCCGACCTCGCCCGCAATGCGCTGGCGCTGGCGGAGCAGAGTGAACGCGATCTTTCCGACAAGGATTTTTCCTTCCAGCCGCTGCTGAGTGGCAGCGATGAACTGGCGGAGCGCGGGCAGACCCTGTGCCTGTGGTGCGAGGGATTCCTGCACGGTTTTGGTATCGGCAAATATTCCGGCGAGTTGTTGCCCACCAGCAGCGAGGCCCTGAGGGATCTGGCGGAAATCGCCCAGCTGGATGCGGGGTCAATGGAGAACGGTGCGGAGCAGGAACGCGAGCTATTCGAAGTACAGGAATATGTGCGTATGGCGGCACTGAATATTTTTGTCGAGTGCAACCCGTCGCTGGCTACCGGGGGCGATGACGCCTCCGGCCCCACCCTGCACTGAGCCGCTATCCACGATGAGCATCAGCAAGGCCGAATACGCCCGCCGCCGGCAGCGCCTGATCGAGGGGCTACCGCCGAACAGCCTCGCCATTGTGCCCGCGGCCCGCGAGCAGTTGCGCTCGCGCGACACCTATTTTCCGTTTCGCCAGGACAGCGACTTTCTGTATCTCACCGGATTCTGTGAGCCGGAATCCCTGCTGGTGCTGGCACCCGGGCGCACCGCCGGCGAGGCGCTGCTGTTCTGTCGCGAGCGCGATGCCGAAAAGGAAATGTGGGACGGCCCGCGCCTCGGTCCCGAGCGCGCCGCGGAGCGCCACGGCCTGTGCGATGCGTTTCCCATCAGCGACCTCGACGATATCCTGCCGGGGTTGCTGGAGGGGCGGGATTTCATTTACTACACCATGGGGCGCTTTCCGCAGCTGGACCGGCGCCTGCAGGGCTACCTGAAAGCGATCGAGGGCGCAGCGGGCAAACATGGCGCGCCCGACGGCGCTGCTGAAATGGTCAGCCTCGATCCGCTGCTGCACGACCTGCGCCTGTTCAAGAGCGCCGCGGAGCTCCGCCTGATGGCCCGTGCAGCAGAGATCAGCGCCGAGGGCCATCGCCGCGCCATGCAGCGCTGCCGCCCGGGTATGTACGAATACCAACTGGAGGCGGAGTTGCTGCACAGCTTCGCCTCTGCCGGCGCGCGTGAACCCGCCTATCCGTGTATTGTCGGCGGAGGTCGCAACGCATTGGTGATGCACTACATCGCCAACAGTGCGCCGCTCAAGAACGGCGATCTGGTACTGATCGACGCCGGCTGTGAATACCGCGGCTACGCGTCCGACATCACCCGCACTTTCCCGGTTAACGGGCGCTTCAGCGGCCCGCAAAAGGCGGTGTACGAAATTGTCCTGGCCAGCCAGCAGGCGGCCATCGACCACATCGCCCCCGGTAACGACTGGGACCAACCCCACCTCGCCAGCGTTGAAATCATCGTGCGGGGATTGAAAGACCTGGGGTTGCTCTCGGGGGACGTGGACGGGCTGATCGAGTCCGGTGCCTACCGCCGTTTTTACATGCACCGCGTCGGCCACTGGCTGGGAATGGATGTACACGACGTGGGCGACTACAAGGTGCACGGACAGTGGCGCCAGCTGGAGACCGGCATGGTAATGACCGTGGAGCCGGGAATTTATATCGGCGCAGATGAGACTACTGTGCCTGAGAAATTTCGCGGCATCGGTATTCGTATCGAAGACGATGTGGCGCTACTGAAAGATGGCGCGCAGGTACTCTCTGCGGCAGCGCCGAAAGCCGTGGCAGATATCGAGTACCTGATGCGCGAAGGCGATTTGATCCAGGAGGCGCTGTTGTGACCGGTGCAGAATTTAATGCGACCCCCAACGACGTGGCAAACACGGATATTGCGATTGTTGGCGGCGGCATGGCCGGTGCCTGCCTGGCGCTGTTGCTCGCCCACCACTGCCCCGAGCAGCGTGTGACCCTGTTGGAGCGCCACCCGTTACCGGACAGTGGTGCGGCGCTGAACCTGCCGAGCTTTGACACTCGCGCCACCGCCATCGCCGCCGGCAGCCTGAGGATTTTCGATGAGCTGGGGCTGTGGCCGCAGCTGCGGGAATTTGCCGCGCCCATCCGGCGGGTGCAGGTGTCCGACCGCGGCCACAGTCTCGGCGCCAGCCTGGACGCTTCTAGGGAAGCCGCGGCGAGCTTTGACGGTATGCTTGGCGCTGTGGTCGAGAATGCCGCCCTCGGGCCGTTGCTCTACCGCGCGCTGGCAGACACCCGCACGGAAATACTGGCGCCGGCGGAGGTCGCCGGGGTAACCATGACTGCTGCGGGCGCCACACTCTCGCTGGCAGGCCGCGAGGAGCCGTTACATACAAAGTTACTGGTGGTGGCGGATGGCGTCGGCTCGCCGCTGTGCCGGCAGCTGGGCATCGCCAGCGAGGAAGTGGACTATCACCAGGAGGCGCTGGTCACCACCGTCGGTCTGCAGAAAGACCACGCCGGTGTGGCTTTTGAGCGCTTCACCGATACCGGCCCCATGGCGCTGCTACCGCTGCCGCGTCGCGGCGGGTTGCACCGGGCGGCGCTGGTGTGGACCTGCGAACGCGAAGATCGCGCGCGTCTCGAGTCGCTGCCGGAAGCGGAGTTTATCCAGCACCTGCAGCGCGCCTTCGGCTGGCGCGCGGGGCGAATACTGCGTGCCGGGAGGGTGCAGGGCTACCCGCTCAGGCTGTCGGTGGCCCGCGAACAGGTGCGCCGCGGCCTCGCGCTGGTGGGCAACAGTGCCCATTTCCTGCACCCGGTGGCGGGGCAGGGATTCAACCTGACTCTGCGGGATTGTGAGGCGCTGGCGCTGGCAATAGCCCGGCACGGGGAGAAAAGCGGCGCAACTGGCCCGCAAACTGGCCCCGGCGAGCTAGACTTACTTCAGGCTTATTGGCGCGAACGTCAACATGACCAGCAGCTCACCATCGGCTTCAGCGACCGGATACCGCCGCTGTTTGCCTCCCGCAGCATGCTGGTGGGTGGTGTGCGACAGGCGGGATTGCTCGCCCTCGCCCTCGCCCCGACAATGCGCGCCGCTTTTGCCCGCCAGGCGGCTGGGCTTGCGCTATAAGCACACTATAACGGTGCAGGTCGACCATAAAACGGACCGGGGGTATTCGACCCGGTTCCCGAGCTCCTACAACAATCCAGCCCGGAGAACTTCTGCCTATGAACAGACAGCGAATGGACGTGACCATCGTCGGAGGTGGCATGGTGGGTATGGCGCAGGCGGCACTGCTGGCGGTGCGCTACCCGCAGCTGCGGATTTCGCTGTTGGAGGCCTCTCCGGTAGAGCCGCGGGTCAGCCCCGACGGCTATGACGCCAGGGTTGTCGCGCTCACCGAAGCATCCCGGGCACTGCTGGAAGAAGTGGGAGCCTGGCAGCATATTGCCGGCCAGCGTGAATGCCCCTATACCCAGATGCGGGTGTGGGACGCGGAGGGCACCGGCTCTGTGTATTTCGACTGCCGTGACGTCAAGTTACCAAACCTCGGCCATATCGTGGAAAACAATGTGGTTCTCGCCGCTCTGCGCGCGCGCATCGACGAACTCAGCAATGTAGAGCTGGTAACCGGTTTCAAGCTGGAGAGCTGGTGGCGCGACTGCGGTCTGTGGCATCTGCAATCCCGCAGTCCAGAGCGGGATGCGGTGGAGGGGCTGGATAACCAGTCGCCGGTATTCACCACCCGCCTGCTGATCGGAGCCGACGGTGCCCGCTCGCGGGTGCGCGATATG
>NZ_DATCMV010000165.1:0-12266 GCF_036563125.1 Microbulbifer sp. | reverse complement strand
GTTTTCGCCAGCAGGCGATCCAGCAGCGCACACAGGGCCTGGGGCAGTTCCGGTGCCAGCCTTGCTGCCGGCGGGTGTGGGCTTTTGACGATGCGATCGACGATGACGTAGGGGCTGTTGTTGTCGCCAAACGGGTTCTGTCCGCACAGCAGGCGGTAGGCCAGCACGCCGAGGGCAAACAGGTCGCTGCGGTTATCCAAGGGCTTGCCCTGGGCCTGCTCCGGCGACATGGCGCCCCAGCTGCCGGCAACGTGCTGCTCGCGGGTGAGGCCGCTGTCTTCCTGCCAGTTCTTGGCGATGCCGAAATCGGTGATCTTGATGGTGCCGCTGCTGTCCACCAGGATGTTCTCGGCCTTGAGGTCGCGGTGGATGATGCCGGCACTGTGGGCGCGGGTGAGGCCGGCGCAGATCTGCTTCAGCAGTTGCAGCTTCTGTGCGAGGTCGGGGCTGCGCTCTTTCTGCCAGCGGTCGAGGCTACAGCCATCGACGTATTCCATCACCAGCGCGATGCCGTGTTCGTCCTCCACCACATCGTAGAGCTGCACGATGTTGTTGTGGTTGAGTTGCGCCAGCAGCAGGGCCTCGCGGCGGATGCGCTCGCCGGCATTGCTACTGTTGGGGTTGCGAAGCAGTTTCTTGATGGCCACCTGGCGGTTCAGGCGCTCGTCGGTGGCGAGGTACACCACGCCCATACCCCCCGAGCCCAAGCGGGTGGTGGCGCGGTAGCGGCCAATGTAAAAAGGTAACTGCTCTGATTGCATGTTGTGACTGCGGTAATTTTTTTCTTACTGGTAAACCGCCGTCCTTGGATGAAAGTCCGTTCCCTGCAGAGTCGGTTTTTTCTGCCTGTATGCGTTGTCCGTTAGTTGGTTTCCACTTCCGGGATTGCGTATTCCCCGGTGCTGGCTTCCAGCTCTTCTTTTTGCGAGCCCTTGAAAATATCCAACAGGTAACAGCCCAGGCGCATCTCGTAGGAGCGGCGCTCCACCAGGCGCGAGGTGTCGATGGCGTCCGGCAGGCTGTCGGCAATTTGCTTGCGCGCGCGGAAGATCTGGGTGTTCAGGTGATTGACGGTAATGCCCAGCTCGCGGGTGGCGAGATCGGCGGACACCCAGCCCTGGTCGGCGTGGTCGATGCCGCGCTGGATATCACGGATACGCGCCCGCGCCAGGTACAGCAGCAGGTAATTGTGGGTGCGTGCCGGCAGGTCGAGGCGCGAGTCGTCACGCGCCAGCTGCAATTGGATATGTTCTTCGTGGTGGCTGACGGAAAAGCGCAGGCGGAAATCCGACACGCACAGATTCTGGAACGACAGTTCGGTAGTGGTGTTCTGGCTGTTGCCGAGGAACAGTTCCCAGCTGTGGCGCGCGCAGTCGATGCGGTTGCCGTGACGTACCAGTTTGGCGGTGCTGCTGTTTTCCGAGCCGTCGAGCAGTTCAAAGATCCACACCCCATTGACCGGGTTGAAGTGCAGGCTGGCGATGGGGTCGTGTTCGTCCGGCAGCAGGTGATAGGACTCGAGTGCCGTGGCTTCGCCGCTGTGGATATCGATCAGCAGGTTTTCCGGCGGGTCCAGGTTCTCCACTTTCCATACGGAATTGTTGGCGCGACCAAAGGTGATCTTGTCACCGATCTGCAGTGGCTGGTTTTTTGCGGGAATAAGCTGCTGGCCATTCACCCAGGTGCCGTTGCGGCTGAGGTCGCGAATGATCCAGTGGCTGCCGGTCCATTGAATGGCGGCGTGAATACCGGAAATTTCCGGCAGGGTGATGCGAGTATCGGCAACCCCCTGGCGGCGGCCAATGGTGTGGTGCGCCATCAGAAAGACGGGTTGATCCCGGTCAGGATGTTGCAAACAAGCCATGTTCAGTCCCTTCCCCAAAAAACTGCATCGTTAAATCCAGCGCGGCGCAGTGCCGCAAAAGGGTGCGAATGCAGGAGTTATCAAGACAGGGCGGCCGGAATAGTTGTTTTCGCGCACAGCCGTGTGCACGGAAACTTGTCAGGAGTCGAGCCTAAATACGTGACCGGAGCCCGTGTTGCTGCGGGCCCTCACTGACCAAATTATTTTTCGCCGGGGCGCGGTCGCGGTGTGGGGTCGCTACATCATTCGCCGCAATCGGCAAAGTGCGCAACCTCTCATTCTTGTTGCCGCGACAGAGCTTTGCGCCGCTGTCTTGAGTCAGTGTTCGCTAACCAATGGTCGAGCGTCCACTATAGTGTTGCCGGGTCATTTATACCGGACTGCGAGCCGAATGCAATGACCGGATGCGAATTGTAACCAAATTTGCACGGGCGTCCCTGTCCCTGTTTATCGGGAATTAAGTGGCGCGCCAATCATCCAGTGCCGGCGGCAATCGTTGTCAGTAGTCGTCGCGGTTTTCTTATTCTTCCGTGTTGTCTTCTTCCGGCAGGTTGCGTCCGTCTTTGCGGTCGAGGTCGCCCACGTCCAGAAATGGTGACGCGTCGATATGCTCGGCGTCCATCATCAGCGCCACCCGCTGCAGCGACGAGATGATCATGGATTGCTCCCACTCGCGCAGGTCGCGGAACTGCTTGACGAAGTGATCCTGCAGCGGGGTGGGGGCGTCGCGGATGATCTCCATGCCTTTTTCGGTCAGGTAGGCGTGCACCTTGCGTTTGTCTTCCTCGGAACGCTCCCGGTACACCAGGCCGCGTTTTTCCAGGCGGTCGAGAATGGTGGTGACGGTGGCCTGGCTGAGGCTGATCTCCTTCGCCAGCGCGCCGATGGTCACCTGGCCGTGCTCGCGAATTGCCTGCATCAATAACAGCTGCGGCGCGGTGAGGCCGGCGGTTTTTACCAGCTGCCGGGAGTGCAGGTCGGTGGCGCGGATCAGGCGGCGCAGGGTGGTGAGTACTTCTTCGATCTTATCCATCAGCAGCAGGGTCTCGATTTCACGGTGGCAGGCGCGGTGGTAATCGCGCCCGCGCCCGACTTTAGGTTCTGCGCTGCTTTTGTCAAATCCGATACCCGGATTTCTGCGGTTTTCCGTTGTGGTCGGGGCGCGCAAGTCGCCTCGGGTGGATTTCTGCGTCTCTTTTTTCCCTGTGCCCGGTGTTGGTGCCCGCTGCCCGTCGGTGGTGCGCGAGCCCCCGTGATTGCTGGCCTTGCGGTGGTTGCGGGTGCCACTGGCTTCGCTGCGATTGATCGTATTTTGATCGTGTTGCATGAGTCTTGGCCTTGAACCCTCCTAAATGTTTAGAGTACTATGAATTTAAATATTTAGATCAGTAAATAATTTTTGGCGGGTCAGGTCAAATTTTCAGCGTTAATTGGCTTATGTTCGATCTTTGTTGCGGGCAATAGCATTTTTTGGCGGTTTTTTCTGAAGTGTGACTCTGATTTAACATTTTGATGACTAAAGGTATTGGTTTGAGTGCCAGCAGCGAGCTAAAAGAAGACGATTCAATTGACGACAAGGTAAACGAGGCGCAGCGGGGCCAACTCCGAAAGCCCCGGGGGATAGAGCGTGAGGCTCCCCGGATTCTGCTGCGCCGCCCGCTCAGCGAGGATGGTGCCGCCGTGCACCGGCTGATCGGCAATTGCCCACCGCTGGATACCAACTCCCTCTATTGCAACCTGCTGCAGGCCAGCCACTTTTCCGCCACCAGTGTGGCCGCGGAACTGGATGGCGAGTTGGTGGGTTTCATCTCCGGTTACCTCGTCCCCGAGCGCCCCGACACTTTGTTCATCTGGCAGGTGGCGGTGGCGGAGCAGGGGCGCGGACTGGGCCTCGCCGGGCGCATGCTGCGCGAAATTCTCGCCCGCCCCGCGTGCACGCAGGTTCGCCACCTCGAAACCACCATCACCCCGGACAACGCCGCCTCCTGGGCACTGTTTCGCAGCCTCGCGCGCAGGCTCGATGCGAAGTGTGCGGATTCGGTGATGTTCGACCGCGAGCGCCACTTCAACGGTCAGCACGACAGCGAAATACTGCTGCGCATCGGGCCGTTCGCCGCGCGCTGATTCGCGTTTCCGCCTTTCTAATTTTTACGCATTTAACTCAATCACCACTTAGGGGTTGTCGACATGAAAGTTTTTGATGAGATCGAATCTGAAGTAATGAGCTACGCCCGCGCTTTCCCGCGGGTTTTTAACAAGGCGCAGGGTGAGTACCTATACGACGAGGAGGGCAACCAGTACCTGGATTTCCTCGCCGGTGCCGGCACCCTGAACTACGGCCACAACAATCCTGTTTTCAAAGAAGCGTTGCTGGATTACATCCAGCGGGATGGCATTACCCACGGCCTGGACCTGCACACCAAGGCCAAGCGTGAGTTCCTGGAAACCTTTTACGAAAAAATTCTGCAACCGCGCGGCATGAGCTACGTCATGCAGTTCACCGGCCCCACCGGCACCAATGCGGTGGAAGCGGCGCTGAAGATCGCGCGCAAATACAAGGGCCGCGAAAACATCATTTCCTTCACCAACGGTTTCCACGGCTGCAGCCTGGGTGCACTGGCGGCCACCGGTAACTCCCACCACCGCGGCGCCTCCGGTGTGAGCATGAGCGGTGTGACGCGTATGCCCTATGAGGGCTACCTGGGTGATGACATCGACACCACTGCCTACCTCGACAAGGTGCTGAGCGATTCCTCCAGCGGTGTAGACCATCCCGCCGCGGTGCTGGTGGAAACCGTACAGGGCGAGGGCGGTATCAATGCCGCCAGTGTGGAGTGGCTGCGCAACCTGCAGGATGTGTGCAAAAAACACGACGTGTTGCTGATCGTCGACGACATCCAGGCGGGCTGTGGCCGCACCGGCAGTTACTTCAGTTTTGAGGAGGCGGGAATCCAGCCGGATATCGTCACCCTGTCCAAATCCCTCAGCGGTTACGGCCTGCCGTTCGCGGTGGTGCTGATGAAACCGGAGCTGGACCAGTGGAAACCGGGCGAGCACAACGGCACCTTCCGCGGCAACAACCTTGCCTTCGTTACTGCCACCGCAGCGATCAACCACTACTGGAGCGACGACAAGTTCTCCAAAGAAATTTTGCGCAAGGGCGACTACATCGAGCAGCGCCTGCAGCGCATTGTCGAGAAGTACGGCGACGGCAACATGACCACCCGCGGGCGCGGCATGTTCCGCGGTCTCAACTGCGTGAGCGGCGAGCTCGCCGACAAGATCACCAGTGAGGCCTTCCGCAACGGGCTGGTCATCGAAACCAGCGGCGCCGACGACCATGTGGTGAAAACCCTGTGCCCGCTGACCATCAGCGACGACAACCTGAAAAAGGCGCTGGATATCGTCGAGGCCGCGGTGGCCAAGGTGTTGAAGGGCGAAGAGGTTCCGGAGGAACACGATTTCTTTGCCAGCAGTGAAGACGTGCAAACCACCACCCTGGCGGGTGCCGCCTGATCCGGGCACCGCGCACCGGCAAACACAACGCAACCAGTAACGAAAAGAGTTAAGTAATGATCGTAAGAAGACTGCAAGAAGCCGAACAATCCGAGCGCCGTATCGTTTCCGAGGGCTGGGAGAGCACCCGCCTGGCGCTGAAAAACGACAACATGGGTTTCTCCTTCCATATCACCACCATTTACGCCGGTGCCGAGCTGCACCTGCACTACCAGAACCACCTGGAAGCGGTGTACTGCATTTCCGGTGAGGGTTCGGTAATGGCCGAGGCCGATGGCGTGGTGCATGAAATTACCCCGGGCACCATCTACCTGCTCGACCAGAACGACAAGCACGTACTCAAGGGCAAGACCGAAATGAAAATGGCCTGTGTGTTCAACCCGCCGCTGCACGGCAAGGAAGTACACAACGCGGAAGGCGCCTACGAGCTGGATGCGGAAGAGGTACGGGACGAAAAATAACGTGGCCATGTTCAGTGCGGCGGCGGAATTCTGGGGCACTAGCCGGGACTATTTCGCCGCAACGGCGAAACCGAAATTCGAAGATGGTCAACGCAGGGACTTCATGAAGACGCATACGGTAGAAAAGATCGGCGGTACGTCCATGAGTGACTACCGCGCGGTACGCGACAACATTGTTTTCAAAAACGGCCGGGCAAAAGGCGAAGGTCTGTACCGGCGGGTATTTGTGGTCTCCGCCTACGGCGGCATGACCGACATGCTGCTGGAGCACAAAAAATCCGGGCGCCCGGGCGTGTTTGCGCTGTTCGCCGGTGCCGATGACGAGCGCGAGTGGTCCGACGCCATGGCCGGCGTGCGCCAGCGCATGCAGGAAATCAACGCATCGCTGTTCGCGGACGACGTCACCCTCGCCAAGGCCAACGCGTTTATCGGCGAACGCCTGGACGACGCCGCGCGCTGCCTCGCGGATCTCGAACGCGTGTGCCAGCACGGCCATTTTGCGCTGGAAGGGCATCTGGATGTGGTGAGCGAAATGCTCGCCAGTCTCGGTGAGGCCCACAGCGCCTGGAACACGGTGCAGCTGTTGCGCCAGGAAGGGGTCAATGCGCGCTTCGTCGATCTCACCGGCTGGCGCGATGGTGAACACAAAACCCTGGATGACCGTATCCAGCAGGCGTTTGCGGATGTGGATTTTGCCCGTGAGCTGCCCATCGCCACCGGCTACGCCCACACCGCCGATGGCCTGATGAAAACCTTCGCGCGCGGTTACAGCGAAATGACGTTCAGCCGTATCGCGGTACTGACCGGCGCCAGCGAGGCGATTATCCACAAGGAGTATCACCTGAGCAGTGCCGATCCGCGCCTGGTGGGTGAAGAGCAGGCGGTGCCCATCGGTCGCACCAATTACGATGTGGCGGACCAGCTCGCCAATCTCGGTATGGAAGCCATTCATCCGCGCGCGGCAAAAGGCCTGCGCCAGAATGCGATTCCGCTGCGGGTGATGAACACCTTCGAACCGGAACACCGCGGCACCCTGGTTACCGGCGACTATGTAAGCGACACACCGCGGGTGGAGATCATTGCGGGGCGTAAAAACATCTATGCTGTTGAATGTTTCGATCAGGACATGATGGGCAGCATGACCAGTTACGACCGGGCGATCAACGACACCATCGCGCGCTTCAAGGGCGCCGTGGTGACGAAGGACATCAACGCCAACACCATCACCCACTACCTCGCCAGCACGCTGAAGACCGTGAAGCGGATCAAGAGTGCGATCAACGAGCGCTTTCCGGATTGCGATATCCAGGTGCGCAAGGTGGCGGTGGTTTCTGCCATCGGCAGCGATATGCAGGTCTCCGGCATGTTGTCGCGCGCAGTCTGCGCGCTGGCGGGTTCCGGCATCAGCATCCTCGCCGTGCACCAGTGTATGCGCCAGGTGGACATGCAGTTCGTCATTGATGAGTGCGATTACGAAAGCGCCGTCAAAAGCCTGCACGCCGCGCTGGTGGAAGTGCACGAGCATGGCGACGCCATATGCGCCGCCTGATACCCAACAGGCTTCCGCTGCTGCCGCCGGCTTTGCTGGCGGCAGCTTGCGTTGTGGCCTCGCTATTGCTGTTGCCCGCCACTCCCGTTACCGCTCAGAATAAAACGGACGTTCCGCCACCGCCTCCCGTCACCAGCGAAGAAAAAGCGCAGAACCAGCAAAAACAGCAGGAACTGGACAAGGTTGCAGAGGCTGTGGATAACCTGGACAAGCCGCTGTATTCCGCGTTTATCGAGCGCTATGTACTCGACGAACTGAAACAGCTGCGCATCGATATGGCCGCGCAGAAAGTGTCGCTGACGGAAAATATCGTCGACCGCCAGCTGAGTGCCGCCGACAAGGCCATCACCTACGCCACCGACACCATCACCTATTTCTTTTACCTGATTGCCGGCTTCAGCTCCCTGCTGGTGATCATGGGCTGGACCTCCATTCGCGATGTGAAGGAAAAGGTGCACACCCTCGCCAACCAGGAAATTTCCAAGCTGGTGGAGCAGTACGAGGCGCGCCTGCGCAGTATCGAGGAGCAGCTGTCGGAGAAAACCCAGCACATCGAGAACAACCGCGATGAAATCGAGCTGACCCGGGAAATTCACTCGCTGTGGCTGCGCGCCGGGCGCGAGCAGACGCCCACCGGAAAAATCGCGGTGTACGACCAGATTCTGAACCTGCGCCAGGACGACGGCGAGGCGCTGACCTACAAGGCGGATGCGGTACTGGAACTGGATGAGCCGCAGTGGGCCATCAACCTGTGCCTGCAGGCGCTGCAGATCGACGGCGAAAACGGCAATGCCTATTACCAGCTGGCCTGTGCCTACGCCTACCTGGAGCAGTGGGAAGAGTCCATCAACTACCTGAAAGAAGCGCTCGCCATTTCACCGGCCTACCGCGACGAGGCGCTGGAGGATCCCGCGTTCAACGCGCTCTATACCCGCAAGGAGTTTGCCCAGCTGATGGGCATCCAGCCGGAACAGCCAAAACCGAAAGATGCCGATTAACGGCACACTGCCGTCATTCAAAAAATATAACGATTAAAAGCCAATTGTCCGGGGGCCTATTCATGTTGCTCAGTTTCCTGTTTTTTCTCAGCCTGTTTGCCGCCGTCGGCATCAGCTCCTACCGCAAAAGCCGCGGTACAAAAAAAGACTATTACCTCGCCAGCCAGGACGTGTCGCCGATGCTGGTGGGGTTGTCTGCAGTGGCCACCAACAACAGCGGTTACATGTTTATCGGTGTGATCGGCTACACCTATGCCACCGGCCTCGCCTCGATCTGGCTGATGCTGGGATGGATTCTGGGGGATTTTCTCGGCTCCCTGTGGATGCACAAAAACCTGCGTGAGGCGGCAAAGCGCAGTGGTGAATCCAGTTACGCCGGCGTGCTCGCCTGCTGGCAGGGCACACGCTTCGGGGTGTGGCAGAAACTCGCCGGTGTGCTCTCGCTGTTGTTCCTGCTGGCCTACGCCAGCGCGCAGCTGGTGGCGGGCAGCAAGACGCTGTACGTGGTATTGGATATGCCCATCTGGAGCGGCGCGGTGATCGGCGGCGTGATCGTCGCGGCCTACTGCCTCGCCGGCGGCATTCGCGCGTCGATCTGGACCGACGCGGCACAGTCGCTGGTGATGGTGGTGGCGATGGGACTGCTGCTGTTTGTGGCCACACAATCGGTCGGCGGTGTCGCTGCGGCCTGGCAGGCGATGGGGCAGGTAGAGGGATACCTCAACTGGTATCCGCAGGACCTGTTACTGCCAGGGCTGGCGGGCGGCATCCTGTTTGCGTTGAGCTGGCTGTTTGCGGGTATTTCGGTGGTGGGCCAGCCCCATGTGATGGTGCGCTTTATGGCCCTGAACGATTCCCGCCGCATGCTGCACGCGCGCTGCTGGTACTACCTGTGGTTTACGGTGTTCTATTTTATGGCGACGGGTGTGGGGATGCTGTCGCGCATTCTGCTGAGTGATGCGGGCGCTTTCGATGCGGAGCTGGCGCTGCCGATGATGGCGATGGAGTTGTTGCCGCCGGTGCTGGTGGGGCTGGTGCTTGCGGGCATTTTTGCCGCAACCATGTCCACGGCGGATTCCCTGGTACTGAGCTGCTCGGCGGCACTGACCCACGATTTGCTACCGCAGCGCACGGAAAACACCCGCATGCTGAAACTCGCCACCCTGGGGATAACTTCGGCGGCGGTGGGCTGGGCACTGTTGAACAAACAGAGTGTGTTCAGCCTGGTGGTGATGAGCTGGTCGGCGCTGGCCTCGGCGTTTGCACCGTTGCTGATGGTGCTGGCTGCGGGCGGCAAACCTTCGCAAAGGCTGGCAGTTGTGATGAGTGTGCTGGGGTTACTGACCGCGCTGGTGTGGCGTTGGGTCGGCTGGCACGCGCATGTTTACGAGGGAATGCCCGGAATCCTGGCGGGGCTGCTGGTATTTGTGGTTGGGCGCCTGGTGGTTCGGGAGCCTCTGGGAAAAGCCGCGAGTGCCTGAAAAACAAGAAACCCGGCACTGAGGCCGGGTTTCTCGTCCATCCTGTGAGATGGAAATCGATAGCAACTAGAGCGTTACTGACGAATACCTTCCACATCCAGAATCAGCTCAACAGTCTGGGATGCCGGGCCCAGGTCGTAGTCGATGCCGAAGTCTTTCAGTTTGAATTCGGTTTTGCCGGTGAAGCCCTGGCGGTAGCCGCCCCAGGGATCCTTGCCGCCGCCGATTTCGGACACGTCAATGGAGATAGGCTTGGTCACACCGTTCAGGGTCAGGTCGCCCTTCAGCAGCGCTTTGCCCTCGCCCTTCGGTTCGAAGCTGCTGCTCTTGAAGGTGGCAGTGGGGAACTTGTCCACGTTCAGGAAATCCTTGCCGCGCAGGTGCTTGTCGCGCTCTGCGTGGTTGCTGTTCAGGCTGGTGGTGTCCACCGTCATCTCAATGGAAGAGGCTTCCGGCTTCGCTTCGTCATAGGAAAAGCTGCCATCGAAGTTGTCGAAGCGGCCATACAGCCAGCTGTAACCCAGGTGCTTGATGCGGAACTGGACAAACGCATGCGCGCCCTTGGTATCGACTTTGTAAATGGCGGCCTGGGCAGTGGTGCCTACCAGGGCGGCAAACAACAGAACAGCAAGTTTTTTCATGGCTCGGTTTCCTTTGGTTGGTTTCGAGTAAATTAAATGTGAGCAATCACTTCATTGAGAGAAATCAATTGCGCGGCCTCAACCTTGTCGCGGCGCCAGCCCAAGCATTTTTCTGAGTGTTCTGTCTTTATTGACGAAATGGTGTTTGAAAGCCGCAATACCGTGCAACAACACCAGCCCCATCAGTGTCCACGCCAGATACTTGTGAATCACACCTGCGATATCTTCCTGATTTTCCAGCCCCTGCAAGGTCGCCGGCACCGGGAACCAGTTGAACACTTCGATCGCGCGCCCATCGGCGGTGCTGATCAGGTAGCCGGAGACGCAAATCATCAGCAGCAGGGCATAGAGGAACCAGTGTGCAGCACCGGCAGCGCGCTGCTGCCAGCGTGGTGCCGGCTCCGGGGCCGGGCTCACATTGGCCCAGCGCCACAGCAACCGCGCAACCAGCAGGATCAACAGCACAATACCCACGGACTTGTGGATATCCGGCCCCTGCCGATACCACGGGTCGTAATAGCCGAGTCCGCGCATCCACCAGCCCAGGGCGAACATGCCGATGATGGCCGGCGCCATCAGCCAGTGAAAAGCGACGGCCACCCAGCCATAGTGGGATGTAGTGTTGCGAGTCTGCACGTCTGACTCCGTCAATGTTTTTTGAAGAGTCGCATTATAAAAATTCTATGGCGCCGGAATAGCACAAAAAGCCGGAACTATTTTTCGAAAAATTCGCACAGGTGAAAATTTTGGCTGGTTTTTGACCGCCAATGGACCTGCCTATGCTGGGAAATAGAAGATCAGCAGGGGGAGTTGCGCAGGAGATCAGTAGTGTGTGCTGTGCTGGCGCTCCGCGGCGTGCAGTATTTTGCCCAGCAGTACCGGGTCCAGGTGTGAGCGGTCACTCAGCTGGTGGGTGAGCCAGTCCAGGTCGTGTACCGGTGTATGGTCGCCGCGGCCGTTTTCCATCGCCATCTGTTCCAGTTGCCAGATCACGTCCAGCAGCAGGTCCGGTGCCAGTGGTGGTTCGTCTTCCGCGGAGAACAATTCGTTTTCCAATCGCTCCAGGTCCCGGCGTCGCACCACAAGTTCGCCGTAATTGGGGTACCAGCGGCTGCTGTAGGGCTCGGGGCGATTGCGGAAATCGAAGGTGATGCGCAGGCGGTTGCCGTCGGTATCTTCGAGGGTGGGGGTGTCGTTTTCTTCCGCCGGCAGCGCGGGGCGCTGGCGCAGGATGCCGACGATTGCACGCCAGTCGCTGTTGTGGGTGGGGCTGAGGCGCAGGGGGTGCTTGAGAACGATGTTGGGCTTTCCTGGCTGGTCCAGGTAGCGGAGCTGTTGTCCGGGGCGGTACCAGTAAAGGTCCAGCTGGTGGTCTTCGGCGAGGCGGGCGAGGTCATCGCTGGTCAGCGGTTCTTCCGACAGGGCACTCAGGTGATCCACGGCCTGCTGGATACTGAGCCAGCGGCGCATGTGGAATGGTCTGTCGCTTGGTTTTCCTGTGCGTTTACCGCTCGCCGTTGCCATGATCGCCCCGCTTCCCTGCGATTTCTGCCACCCATTAAGGTTAGCAGTTGGCGGTCAATTGGGCGGTTACAACCAGCCCTTCTTTTTGAAATACAGGTAGGGCGCCATGCCCGCCATCAGCATCAGCAACAGTGCCCAGGGGTAGCCCAGCAGCCACTGCAGTTCGGGCATATGTTCGAAGTTCATGCCGTAGATACTGGCCACCATGGTCGGCGGCAGGAAAACCACCGCG
>NZ_DATCMV010000130.1:0-3294 GCF_036563125.1 Microbulbifer sp. | reverse complement strand
TGTGTTCTTTGACAAGAGCCTTTCGCGATCTGGCGAGATGGGCTGTGTGAGCTGTCACGAGCCGTTTGCCGGAGGTACCAATGGAGACTCGGAAACCAATCTCCGGCAGGTCGCGGTTACCAGTGCGAACGGCCTAGAAGTCGGTGGCAGAAAGCCACAAACCAACACCTACGCCAGTTTTACCGGTCCCTTCGTAGAATGCAATCGCGGTGGACCAAGTGCTATCGGGCCAAATGGGAAGCAATACTGCGGCGGCAATTTCTGGGACGGCCGTGCTCTGGGGCGCTTGAAAACCGAAGACGAATCCCTGCTTAGTCTCATCCTCGGTGCGACAGAACATATTGGCGAAGAAATTTTTTACGATATCAACGTGGAGAAGACGGACAGTTATAGAAAATATATAAGCGCGATTTCGGATCAGGCCATCAACCCCATTCCTAATAGTGCCGAACAGGACATGTCGCGGTTCGATGTGTGCCAGACGGTAGCTAATTCCAATTATGCGTTTTTGTACAGAAAGGCGTGGGGGATCCACGTGAATTGCAGTGCCGACATTGCCACTGGGCTTGACACTTTCGCCGATATCACTTTTAAGCGCCTGATGTTTTCTGTAGGCGCCTACCAGCACTCAAAGGACATCAACTCTTTCTCGTCGAAACGCGACCTGGCAATACGTGCGGAACTCGCCTGTATCGACAAAACATACAAGCATTACAAAGATCCGGCTGTATGCAAGATGGTTCGGGACTTGCAGAAGACCAACCCGGGCAAAGAGTTTGGCAAGTTCCCGCTAGTACTGTTTACCGACCAGGAAAACCTCGGCCACGACCTGTTTTACAATGTGCGTTTGCCATTTGGTGCTCCCTTCCCGACAGCGCGCACCGATCTGCCCGCAATGCAGTGCGCTTTCTGCCACAGCGATGATCCAGCTATCGATGACGGCAGTGAGCCGCAACAGGTCTACTCTGACCGCGGATACCACAATATAGGCTCGCCGCCCAATCCCGAAATTCCTGCGCTGAGTGGACAGGATGAGGGCTTGACCAGGACCACGCTCAGTATCGATGGGCCTACCAGTCGAGCCGGATTTTTCCGCGCAGTGACCGTACGCAACACCGGCAAGGGCTCCAGTGAAACATTTATCAAGGGCTATACCCACAACGGATTCTTCAAGAGTTTGAAGAGCCTGGTGCACTTCTATGTCACGCGCGACACCCTAGGCGACACCTGTAACACGATGTTGGCCAATGGTGAACTCTTGGATGGCAACGGTGAAGTTCTGCCACCCGGCACCCCTCTTACCGAGGCTGTCGCACTGGCGAACGACTGCTGGCCAGCGCCCGAATTCCCCGACGGGGCAAGCCCCGGATTCCTCGTGGGAGCGCTCGGCACGCCATTCCCCCCCGTGGTTGACATTCCGGTCACTCCAGCCCACGAGGATGCATTGGTTGCCTATCTGGAAACCCTGAGCGATACCCACAGCGCCAGACCCCCGGCGTTACTGCAGTTTGGCGTGCGAAACCCACTCGCATCTGTCCTGGGTGGGGGCGACCTCGACAGCATGATCTGCGACGAGGGCACCACCAGCGATGACTGCGTCGATCTTGAAGAGGCTATGAAATTGCTCGGTGAGGACTGGCTAAGCGTCGAACAGTAAAAACGGTAAGTTGGAAATACAAAGGGGGCCAGAGGCCCCCTTTTTTACGCGTCAAATTCGCAATAATTCGCGTTACTTCACTTGCGCGCAGCCAGCAGGTACAACATCTCCAGCGCCAGGGTGGCACCGGCCAGGCTGGTGATCTCTGCGTGGTCGTAGGCCGGAGCCACTTCCATCACGTCCATGCCGATGATGTTCAGATCACCGAGGCCGCGAATGATCTGCAGCGCGCGATCGGAGGTCAGGCCGCCCATAACCGGGGTGCCGGTACCGGGCGCGAAAGCCGGGTCCAGACAGTCGATATCGAAGCTCAGATAAACCGGCGCATCCCCTACCCGCGCGCGAATGCGCTCGAGGTTCTCCTCCAGTGAATGGTTGTTCATCCAGGCCGCGTCCAGCACCTCGAACTTGTGGGTTGCCGCCGTATATTCGGTGCGGATGCCCACCTGGATGCTGCGCTCGGTATCCAGCAAGCCTTCCTGTACCGCGTGGTGGAACATGGCTCCGTGGTTGTAGACGTAATCCGTCGCTTCGGTATCGGTGTGGGCATCGAAATGCAGCAGCGCCACCGGACCGTGCTTGCGTACATGGGAGCGCAGCAGCGGCAAGGTGATGAAATGGTCGCCGCCCAGGGTCAGCAGGGTTTTGCCCGCTGAGACGATATGGTCCGCATGCTGCTCCACCAGTGCCGCCATCGCCGCGCTGTCGCCATCGCGGAACACGATGTCGCCGTAATCAATGGCGTTCAGGCGGTCGCCGAGGGCGAAAGTCCACGGCCAGCGCTTGTTCTCCCAGCGCAGTTGCGCGGAAGCCTGGCGAACGCCGGAGGGCCCGAAGCGGGAGCCGGAACGGCCGGTGGTGGCGAGATCGAAAGGCACGCCCATTACCACGGCTTCCGCCCCGTCGAGGTCACGGGTCAGCGGCAGGCCGCAGAACGAAAAGATATTGGCGTAGGTATTCGAGAATTCAGATAAGAAACGGGTATCAGTCATGAGAGGTTCCTGTGTCCAATCCGGCTATGCTCCAAAGCGCGGATAAAAAAGGGACTAATGCCAGGGGTCTCTCGGACACGAACCAGAGGCGGTGCGTTGGGTACGAGAAGATGCCTTGGCAACACTCTCGTTGTGGGATCCCAGCGCCCAGAACGGACATCAAGTTTAATTGTCGTGATGTTTGCGACGGCGGACTCAACCGCCCGCGCAGTATGCCCTAAGGCCGTTTACTTTCAAGCGCCAAAAGCGACCTTGAATATAAATTTGTGACCGGAAGTCCGATTCCCGGCCCGGCGACTCGGCGACCTTGATTCGCCACTATCTGTGCCGACTAAAGACTTCAGGCTAGTCGATATTTACCCCCTGCTCAGGGACCAAAACCCCACAGGATTCTTTACGTAACTTGGACACATCCAATTCGATCAGCAGATGGTCGTTTCCCGGACCGTCGAGGGGGATCAGGCGGTACCTGTCACCGCGCAAAAAGACAGTAAAATCGCCGGCCACCCTGGTTATGTTGAATTCTTCCTTAGTGGCTAGCGCTTCTTCCAATGCTTCCATAGAAGAGGCAATACCGTAGGGCTTTCCTCCAACGAAGTAATCGCCTTGGTAGGAAACATGCAGGCTTTCATAAATTGAAAGATT
>NZ_DATCMV010000093.1:0-14420 GCF_036563125.1 Microbulbifer sp. | reverse complement strand
ATTTCTTCCAGCTGGGTGTTGCCTTCTTCCTGCGCAATGGCACCAACGGAAACAGCGGACGCGGCAATAGCTGCAGACAGCAGTGCCGGTCGGAAACGTTTGTTTGTCAGACTCATCATCATCTCCCTTGGACTTATCGTTATGGTGAGTAATGCCATCCTAGGCCTACCCGAAGTCCGTATCCTCCACCCCCAGGGGGGGAGGAGGGGGGAGAAGCCGGGGCCGGCGAAGGAGGAGGGCCTGCCCCAGGTCACCATGGCGGGGAATTATACGCATCGAACAAAAATTGTTCAGCCCCCAAGGAGATATTCAGAATCGTGGAAACGCAGAGGTCAGTTTTCCAGCCAGGCGGCGGCGCCGACCAGGGCCGGGTAGCCGGCCTTCAATACATCTACCCGCACGCCTTTAAGCCAGCTGCCAAGGCGCCCCTTGGTGGTGAAGCGCTGTTCGAATTCGCTCTCCGGCAGCAGGGACTCGATCCGGGGCAGCACACCGCCCCCCAGGAATACACCGCCGCGGGCCACATAGTAGAGGGCTGCGTCGCCGGCGGCGCTGCCGAGAAAATTGAGGAAGTCGACCAGGGTTTCCCGGCACAGCAGGTCAGAGCCATCCAGACCGCGACTGCTGACGTCGGGCGGGGTCAGCGCTTCTGCGGTACGGCCGTGCAGCGCGCATACCGCGCGGTACAGGTTAACCAGACCGCTACCGCTCAGCACATATTCGTTGTACACCGGCATCTGGTCGCGGGCGAGGATGCGCAGCAGCTCCAGCTCGCGCTCACTGCCCGCAGACAGGTTGGCATGACCGCCCTCCCCCGGTACTACACGATAGTTGCCGCCGTCGTGCACCAATGCCGCCACGCCGAGCCCGGTACCGGGGCCGAGTACCACCATCGGGCCATTGGCCTGCGCCGGAACATCCCGCAGCGCCCACTTGTCCTCTTCCTGCAGTCGCGGCAGTGAAAGGGCCAGGGCGGCGAAATCGTTAACTACCAGTGCGCGCTCCAGGGAAAAGCGCTGGCACAGCTCCTCGGCGCGGATTTCCCACCCCAGATTGGTCATGGTCACACGGCCGCCCTCGGGGGTCTTTTCCACCGGGCCGGCAACGGCGATACACGCTTGAGTCGGCCGCGGCTGATCCAGGCCTTCGATCCACTGACCAAGGGCGGAGTAGAAGTCATCAAACATGGCGCAGTTGACCACCTGAATAGCTTCCAGCCGGTAGCCGCCCTGATGTGGGTGGGCGACGGCGAAGCGGGCATTGGTGCCGCCGATGTCCGCAACGATTCTGGTCATGGCAAATTCCTTAAACGTTCCTTTATATGGGCCGTATCGATTGACCGGAGACAGGGGCCGAGTTCTCGTCTGAATTTATAGTCCGGAAACGCATGTCCCGAACCACCCCTGTGCCCAAACACAGCCCTGAAAAAAATGGCGCTCTAAGGTAATGATTTGCCAACAAAAACTCTACCCCTCCCCGGTGTGGGAGACACAAATATGGAGGGATGAGGCGCCGGCAATATCCTGTGGCGTCCGGGTTTCAGTTTAACTGGCACCAGCGGGGGGGAGGAAAAATTCCGGCAGGTTTAACCTGCCGGTCCCAGAGGTCGACGAGAAATGACCTATATCAGCGGGAGAAGAGAGATGATGTCGGGCGCCTGCGTGGCGGGATTCGCCGAAGCGTCCAGCAAGAACGCTTCTCCGTCGCACAGGGAACGGGAAACCCGATGACGGCAGTGTGGCGTGCAGCACCAACCCCGTCGCCCCACTTTGAAAAAAACCTCAAACTGGGCGGTGTCACTTTCGGAAAATCAGCAAACGGGATGCTCCACAGACGGTATGGTCGCGGCCCGCGCTCCTACCCCTGTGCGAATTCTCTTATACTCGCGGCTATAAGAGCGATAAAAAATCATAAAAACGCAATTCCTCGGCGATGGGTGCAATGAAACAATACATATTCAATATTCACGACGTGGTGCTGCTGATGACCGCGGCGGAGTGCCTGCTGCTGGCAGTATTCCAATCGATACTCCCCACCCGCGCACGCCACGATGGTCGCCTGCTGACGGCTTTCCTGCTGATTATAGCGGTGGCCTCGGCTTGCACTCTGCTGCTGTGGAATGATCAGTTCACCGTGGCCCCATGGTTCGAACAAACGCTGCTGCCCTACCTCCTGTTCGCGGCATTGCTGCTGAAGGGACCGGCAATCTATCTGTATGTCTGCTCGCTGACCCAGCAGAAACTCCAGTTCAATCGGCGTCAGGCGGTACACCTGATTCCCGCACTGGCGGTACTGATGTGTATCGCAATTTTCAGTATATCCAGCAGTGACCTGCGCCAGGTGGCGGATGCGGGGCAATCCCTGCCGGATACCGCGATCGAATTTATCTGGGACCTCGCTTCCCTGGTGCCCTTTGCCTACGCCGTAGCGGCGCTGTTACAGATCCGCCGCTACCGCCACGCACTGAAAGATGAGTACTCGCACTATTCGGAAACGGAACTGCACTGGCTGTCCGCGCTGGCGTGGGGTGTGTTGATTTCATGGAGCTGGACCATGGTGGTCCACGTGGTGGCGAAGTTTTCCAGCGATGTGGTGGCGGATTACATGGGGATCGCCGACAACTACCTGGCGTTCATCCTGATCAATGCATTCTTCGCCTACAGCCTCACTTATGCCCACCAGTTGCTGGTCACCCAGCCGAAAGAGGAGGCCCGTGAAACCGCCGCGGAAGAGGAACCCTCGGAGCCCGCCATCGAGAAAGTGCGCAACGCCATGGAGAACGACAAGATTTATCTTAAGAAGAACCTGAATCTGGAACAGTTTTCCGAGCGTATTGATCTGCCGGCAAAAGAAGTCTCGGCGGTCATCAACAAGCACTTCGGCACAAACTTTTTCGAGTATGTGAACAGCTATCGGGTGGCGGCGGCCAAGGCGCTGCTGTCCGATCCGGACAAAGCCGATATGACCGTGCTGGATGTATTGCTGGAATCCGGCTTCAACAGCAAATCGGCGTTCCACCGTTTTTTCAGCCGGCTCGTGGGCATGTCCCCGACGGAGTTTCGCAAGCAGGCGCTGGCAGGCACTGCGACCCAGTAAGGCTTTGGCAACAGCACACATTCGGCTTTGCCAATCAATCAGAGCGCACATACTAGCGGGCCAATCGCTATTGTTGATAGCGATTGGCCCGCGCTTTATATGCCTTTCAGGAGCTCCGGCTACCGAGATTTGGATATTTCGATGGCCGCAGCTTGATTAGGGTGAGCTAGTAAGGATCAGACTTTCACAATGGCTATTGGCCTTATCCACAGCGGATATCCGCATCCGCATTGGATGCGATATGGATATTGTGGACGGTCATATCCAGTGCCCCCGCAGTGCGCACATAGAACGGCGACAGCACCATATCCAGCTTCGCGCCGGCGTCCGCCAGGCATTGCAGGTCTACCGCCACGGTTTTCCACTCGCCGGGCACAGCCCCCTTCAACAGTTCGGTGATGGACTGTTCGGCACCGCAGTCCATACCGCAGTAGATGCCGAGGTTTACTGCATCGCTTGGAGCCGCGTCCACTTTCACATCGAACACCAGTGCCCCACGGTTACCCAAGTAGCTGGATAGGTCAGTACGGCTGTTGGCAAAGAAGCCGGCGATGGCATTGCCCTCACCATTCCATTGCAGGCGACGGCTGTCTTCCTGCACATTGCGGTCTACGGACTGCACGCTAATACCCTGCAGCTTGACCACACTGCTGGAAATCACCGAGTGATGATTGCCCGCGTCGGTTACCTGGAAGCTCCATGGATCCAGCGCGCGACCATTGAATACCGCGAGTGCCTGTTCGCCGTCAGTTGCAGTGAGGCCGCTCTGCTCGGAAAGCGCGGCAACTTCTACACTGTCCACGTAGTTCAGCCCATAGCCATAGCTGAACTGGGCGTGCGCGTCGCTGTCACCGCGGTTGCGCAGGGTGGGCTGTGCGTCGTTGGGCCAGGAGAAAGTCAGCTTGCCTTTGAAATCGTGGTTCACCTCACCTGCGGCGTTGCGGAAAATTACATCTGCCACACCGGCGCCTTCGGTACCCGGCTGCCAGATGGTCACGAACGCATCGGAAGCGTTGATTTCTGGATTCACCCACAGAGGACGACCGGTGATGAACAGGGAAACCACCGGGATATTCTGCGCACGCAACTTCTGCAGCAGCACGAGATCCGCTTCCCCCTTGTAGTCCAGATGGGATACATCGCCCTGCATTTCCGCATAGGGATCTTCACCGAATACCACGATGGCAACATCCGGCTTTTGTTCGAAGCTGCCATCCACAGAGAGCTCGGCAACGCCGCCAGCCGCCTGTACCACTTCTGCGATACCGCCGTAAACGGAAGTAGCGCCGGGGAAGTCGCTGTTCTGGTTGCCGGTACCCTGCCAGGTAATGCTCCAGCCACCGGATTGCTTGCCGATATTGTCGGCGCCGTCACCGGCCACCAACACACGCTGGTTGCGCGCGAGCGGCAGCAGGTTGCCGTTGTTTTTCAGCAGCACCAGGGACTCGCGCACGGCCTGGCGGGCGATGGCGCGATGCGCCGGTGCGCCGATCAGGGATTCGTCCGCAGCAAACGCGCGCGCTGAGGGTGCCCCGTTTTCAAACAGGCCCGCGCGGATTTTCACCCGCAGGATACGGCGCACCGCATCATCCAGGCGCTCCGGGGAAATCTCGCCGCTCTTGGCCTGGGCTAGGGTGTTCTTGTACAGCTCTTTCCAGCTGGGGTCCGGCGCCATGAACATGTCGAGACCGGCGTTGATGGACTGCGGGCAACTCACGTTGCTGCAGCCGTTTACGAACTGATGACCTGCCCAATCGCCAACGATAAAACCGTCGAAGCCGAGGCGGTGCTTCAGCACGTCGGTCATCAGGTATTTGTTGCCGTGCATCTTCTCGCCATTCCAGCTGCTGAACGATGCCATCACCGTCTGCACGCCGGACTCGATCGCAGAGAAGTAGCCCTGGGCGTGCAGGCGCACCAGCTCTTCCTCACTGATGATCGCATCACCGCGGTCGATACCATTGAGGGTGCCGCCATCGGCCAGGTAGTGTTTGGCAGTGGCGATGACATGCTTGCCCTGCAACAGGTCTTCGGCACCCGCGGCACCCTGCATGCCTTCCACCATTTTGCCGCCGTAGTCGCGGACCAGCTCGGGATCCTCGGAGTAGGACTCGTAGGTGCGGCCCCAGCGGTCATCGCGTACCACTGCCAGCGTCGGCGCGAATACCCAGTCGATACCGGTGGCAGACACCTCCGCCGCGGTGGCCGCGCCGATCTCTCGCAGCAGTTCCGGATTGTGTGCCGCACCGAGGGCAATGTTGTGTGGGAACAGGGTCGCGCCGATCACATTGTTGTGACCGTGCACCGCGTCGGTACCCCAGATCATTGGGATGGCGACACCGCCGTCGCTGGTGTCCATGGATGCGTTGTAATAGGCATCTGCCAGTGCGACCCAATCGGCCACAGAGGCGTGTTTGTTGTCATAGGGGAAGGCGCCGCCACCGTTAAGAATAGAGCCGATGTGGTACTGCTTCACGTCATCCGGTGTTGCCGCCCGGATCTCCACCTGGATCATCTGGCCGACTTTTTCCTCGATGGACATTTTTCCCAGAAGTTCGTCGATACGGGCTTCCACCGCGGGATCTTTGGCAATGCCACTGTGCAGCTGCGGCCAGTGTGCGCTCACTTCGGCGCCGCCGCCTGCTGTATTGGATGACGGATCAGCGGCCGCTTTCCGGCCACTGCTCGATTCAGAGCAGCCAGCGAGCCCTGCACCCGCGATCAGACCGGAGATGACCCCCAGCAAAATTCGCTTTTTCATCACCGCACAACCCCCATTATTTTTGTGACTTTCTACTGCCGGCCAGTCTCGTTCAGTGAGACCCCAAACCCGGCTTTTCCAGGCTCCTTTTTAAGTCGTGCGCTGAAAAGGGTCGTCCCACTTTGAATCCCGGGCGCAAAATGGTGCAAACCACCTTGCCACTCTGCGCGGGACACCAACATGGGACGGTTTTATCGGAGAGACGGGAGGGATTTATTTGGCAAGTTTCACATTATCGATTTGCAGAATTGCCCGCGGCCACCGGCGAGGCTGGCAGCACGATACCCGGGTTATGCACAAACTCCCCGTCTGAACTGGCGCAGCCCCTGCCACTAGCGAAATCCTCGGTGCACTGGTAGACCCGCACATAGTCGATCAGGTATTCCTGCGGGAACACGCTCTCGTCGATACCGGTATCGTTCACATTGGCCGGCCAGTCGCCACCCACGGCCAGATTGAGTATCAGGTGGAATGCCTGATCAAACGGCGCATTGGGATTGTCCAGCGCAGCAGTGGTGTACCAGCCGGCGCTGGTTTGGGTGGCGTAGTGATCGCCGTCCACATACCAGCGGATTTCCCCTTCTTCCCACTCGACCGCGTAGGTATGGAAAGCATCGGCGGGATTGCGCGCATCCGGCAACTCATACGCCTCGCCGGTATAGCGGTTGTCGGGGCGGCTGCCGCCGTAATGCAGGGTGCCGTGAATACGCCTTTCACCGCCAACCTTCAGGTTCACCGCTTCCAGATTGTCGATCTCACCGGAAAGTGGCCAAGCACCGTAAACCCATCCACTCGGCAACATCCAGAATGCCGGCCAGCTACCCTGCCCCTCCGGCAATTTTGCGCGCATTTCAAACCGCCCGTACTTCCAGT
Organism: Microbulbifer sp.; assembly: GCF_036563125.1. GTDB lineage: Bacteria > Pseudomonadota > Gammaproteobacteria > Pseudomonadales > Cellvibrionaceae > Microbulbifer. The sequence goes on along the minus strand of NZ_DATCMV010000093.1, from coordinate 7,690 downwards.
CCCCCCGCCCCTTGGTTCTGAGACGCGCGGAAGTGTAGGTTCCGCTGCCGGAGGTGTCTTCCGCGGCATAGGCGGGGTCATCATCGAATACCGCAGGCCCCGTCACCTCCTGGCGCAGGGCGCGAATATGCAGCAGGTCGTCAGCGACCCAGGAGTTATCGCGGCTGTCCACGTAACACTGGGCTTCATTGTTGCCACCACCTGCGCAATTCACCTCGTGGGTCCACTTTCCGCGGTCGATCTGATCACCGGAGAACTCGTCTCCCCACACCAGGCAGTAGCCGGACGCCAGGGGAGCAGAGAGGCAGCTGGGTGCGTCAACTGCTGACGAGTGTTTGGCTATCGCCGCGGTATCAGTAACTTTTCGATCATCACCGCCAGCGCAGGCAGCTAATAACAGAGCCGTGGCCGCCAGCGCGACCGAGGTTAGAACTTGTGGCATTTTTAATTCCCTGTGCGGCATTACCGAGGTCATCAGCGCGAGGCGCGCTATAGGTAACCCATAGCGCGCCATCTTCGAGTACATTTCGCGAACGCTAACCAGCGCGCAGCGAAAACACCGAAGGTTACCGCGGAGGCTTGATGGCTCCCGCCGTAAACCCTGCCAGGTATTCGTTGTGGTCTTTCAAATTCGCAACAATGTTGTCGATGCTGTGCTTGATCTGGCCAATGAAGTCACCAAGCTCCTGCTGCGACATGCTGTCGACCAACGCGTGATAGCGCTGCGGCATCAAGCCCTGGCCGATCATCACCTGCTGCCAGGAATCCACAAACAGCTCATTTGCCTCACGGAATACGTGACCCGTCTCGCGGAACATATCGATCTTCGCCGCCAACGTATCCGGAATACTCAGCTGTCGGCAGTGGCGCCAGAACTCCGTATCTGTCCTATCTGTCACCTTGTAGTGCAGGATGATGAAATCGCGGATGCGCTCCATATCAAACTCACACTGGCGATTGAATTCATCGACCTCACGCTGGTGAATTTCCTGCTGTGGGAAGAAGCGCAGGAAGCGCACGATATTCTGCTGGATAAGGTGAATACTGGTTGATTCCAGTGGCTCCAGGAAACCGCTCGACAGTCCCACTGCGAGACAGTTCTTGTGCCATTGCTTGCGGCGCCGTCCAGTCTGGAACTTGATGCTCAGTGGATCCGTCAGCATCTCGCCCTGAATATTTGCCAGTAACTGCCCTCGCGCCGAATCATCGTTCTGGTAGCTACTCGCATACACCAGACCGTTGCCGACCCGGGTCTGCAGCGGAATGCGCCACTGCCAGCCACTTTCATGGGCAATCGAGCGGGTATAGGGAATAGGTGCTTGAACGGCCTGCGTCTGCACGGCCATAGCGCTGTCACAGGGCAGCCAGTGCGACCAGGATTCAAACCCGGTATGCAGGGCCCGCTCAATCAACAGCGCGCGCATACCGGTGCAGTCGATAAAGAAGTCGCCCTCAATCTCCTGACCGGAATCCAGCTTCAATGAGCGGATATAGCCATTCTCCGGGTGGAGCTGTACATGGTCGATTTTGCCCTCGATACGCTTCGCCCCGAACCCCTCACTAAATTTGCGTAAGTAGGCGGCATAACGACTGGCATCGATATGAAACGCGTAATTGAGACCAGTGTTGGGCAGGTGAGAGAACTTATTCGCTTCCGCGGCACGGCGCTCCAGGCAGTATTCACCGAAGTCGCCGGCAAGGCCGAGCTCTTTCGCGCGCATCCAGAAGTGCTGGAATCCACACGCCCAGCAGTCCCTGCCGGTAACGCCGAACGCGTGGATGTAGTCTTTGCCCACATCGCGCCAGTTTTCAAACTGGATGCCGAGTTTGTAAGTGCCGTGGGTTTCCCGCAGGAACTCCGCCTCATCAATACCCAGCAGGCGATGGAAAAAAACCAGAGTTGGAATCGTGGCCTCACCAACACCGATGGTGCCGATCGACTCAGACTCGACCAGAGTGATATCGAGCTGGCTACCCATCAACTTGGAAAGTGCCGCCGCGGTCATCCAGCCCGCGGTACCACCGCCGGCAATCACTACTTTTTTAATCGCTTGAGCCATATCTCTCTCCGCTTATGCGCCCACTGTCAGGATTACAGCGCCCGCTGCAGTTTTTCTATGAGTAATTTTTTTAGTCGCGCCGAGGCGTCCAAGTTCAGATTGCCGAGCACCCCGTGTCTGTTCTCCGGAATATGTTCCGAGGCCTGATCTCTGTTTACCACGAAGTGTTGAAACAGCTCCCCCCAGGCCTTGCGCTGCTCAACCGGCAATCCGCCAATCGAGAGCAGTGCATGCATCAGTGCATCCTGGGGCAGGCCGCTCCAGGCCGGAGTAGAGCGCCACCAGTAATTCACCAGTACATTGAGATCGCCCAGTCCCTCTACCTGGTGCCACCACATACTCGGCACATACAGCACGTCCCCGGGCTCCATCTCAGCCACCAACGCGGCCTGCAGCGCCTCACGATAACGTGGGAAGCGCGCAAAATCCGGGGCATAAAAATCGACCATGCTAATGGCCTGCCCCGCGGGATTGAAGTCCAGGGGGCCGGGATAGAGATTACTTACCTGCTCAGGCGCAAACAGGGTAAAGCGACGACGCCCTGCGACCACGCAGGCCAGGTTTTCCGGCAAATCAAAGTGCGCAGCGACACGGGTGCGGTTGCCAAACCACAGGGACACCAGCGGCTTTTCATCGCCCATGGGGATATCGCTAGCTTCACGCAGGCCCGGCAGGTGGTGGTCCACCGGGGTCGATCCGACGTAGCAGCACTCGCCACCGAAACTATTACTCTCGAGTGCACGCATGGTCGGTAACAACTGCCCCGCGGTACGTTCAAAGTTGAAGCCATCCATGCGCTCATTGTAAAAAATGCGCCCCTCGGTTTCGGCCCCAGCGCGAAACACCATCAGCGGGCGGCCCTGGTCGAACGGTGCGAGATAGTCCGACAGTTCACCCGCTTTAGCCGCCGCAACCATCGGCCAGTGCGCGACTACACCCTTGAACAACAAGGGTTCGTTGCGCCCATTGATACACGCGGGGATTTCGTCTGCAGTGACGTCGCTGCGGGTCTCTACCGGTGGAATATTCTCTGGGTATTGCATTATCCCACTCTCCCTTTGCTCGCTGACGCCTGACCGCGCGCAGCGAGCTGGCTGAGCAGCTTGCGGTTTGTGGGGAGTCCCTGCTTGAAACTGACCAGATGCTTCTGCACTTCCGCCAGCAGCATTCTTGCGCGCACCTCATCGCTCTCTTTGCGGGGAGCGCGCATGCGATCGCACTCATATCCCATGCCGTTGAGGACAAAGCGATAACTGGCTGGCGGGAACAGGGGTTGCGCCTGCGGGAAGTCCTGCTTGGCGGGTGCCCGGTGTCGCCACAGCGCCAGGTTTTCCTGCAAGGCTTCAGGAATACTCTCGTCCCGTCGATGCGCCAGCCAGTACTCGGAGTCTGTACGCTGCGAAAGCACATAGTGCAACTTGAGGAAATCTATGATGTTGTCCCAGTGGGCAAGTATCTGGTGATTGAAGCGCTTGGCAGCAAGCGCCATCTGCTGCTTGCTTGCCGGCAGGAAATCGCGGATCAGACCGGCGCTCTGCTCAATCAGTGCCAACGCCGATGCCTCTAAAGGCTCAATGAACCCCGCCGCCATACCCACTGCAACACAGTTGCCATGCCACATCACTTCGCGGTGGCCGGGCTGGAAAGTCAGCTCGCGAAAATTGAGATCCTGCAATGCACCCTGTGACATCTCCGCGCCGAAAAACTCACGGAAATCAGCCTCCACAGCTGCTGCGTCAGTGAACTGGCTGGAGTAGACGTAGCCCATACCACGGCGTGTTGGCAATCCGATATCCCAGATCCAGCCATTCTGCCGCGCTGTCGAGCGGGTGACCGAAGCGATCGGTGATTCGGCAGAGATGTGCGGAATCTGCACTGCCAACGCGCGGTCATTAAACAGAACCGACGAGAGGTCTACCCATGGGACCCTTAAATGCTCACCAATAAGTAGCGCAGCGCTGCCAGAACAATCGATAAACAGGTCCGCACTGAGGCTCGCGCCGGCATCCGTCACCAGCGCGGCAATATTGCCGTCTGCATCGCTCTCCACGGAGGCCACATTTGCACGCACGTGCTGCACTCCCAAATTGCGGGTGCAGTGGTCGCTCAGACACAGCCCAAACTTCACCGCATCAAAGTGGTAGCCGTAATTGAGCACCCCCGCATACTCCGGGGTAGCCACCTGCTTGGGAGCGAGATGATCGTCACACACAGCGGCCTGCGGCGTGACCGCGTAGGCGTATTCCAGGTCGGCGAAGCGCGCCAGATCCTGTTCAAAGTAGCCGTGCGGGAGGGAGAACGGATGGTAATACTTGTCCGTGCGATCTTCCGTCTTCCATGCAGAAAACAATGATCCCTGCTTGAATGCGGCATCACACTCGGTAAACAAACGCTGCTCACTGAGACCGATACGTCGCAGGGTTTCGCGCATTGACGGCCAGGTACCCTCTCCCACACCGACGGTAGGAATCGTCGGCGACTCGACCAGAGTAATTGTGCAATCGCCGCCAGCAACGCGACCGTGCTCCGCCGCCAGCACTGCTGCGGTCAACCAGCCTGCTGCGCCGCCGCCCAGTACACAGATGGATAACGGTGCCTGTTGCATTGTGGAGCCCTCCCAATTCAAGGACGTTTTTTCAAAAAAAAAGGACGTGATCGCTCACGCCCTTTGCATCCTGCGAGACGTGAGTGACGGCAAGCCGCCACTCCTGGCTACAACATTAGAAGCTGTAACGAACACCAAGGTTATAGCGAGCACCGGTCTGGTATGCGCCAATCATCATGTTTTCATGACGGCCATACAGACGTTTGGTCTCGTTGGTCAGGTTAATACCTTCGAAGAACACGGTCAGGTTATCCTGCACATCGTAGCTCGCGCTGGCATCCCACTGGCCATAATCGGCAACGTATACCGGGTTACGCTCACCGTTGCCATCGAAAGTACCGGCCAGGAAGTCGTCGCGCCAGTTGTACGCGATACGCGCCTGGATACCATTCTTGTCATAGAAACCCACAACGTTCATGGAATCACTCAGGCCGAGCAGTGCGAACTGGTTTTCAACCCCGTCACCTTTGTTGGTGTTGAAGTTGTCGTAAGCAATGTCGCCGTCAACCGTAGTGAAGTTGAACTGTGCACCGAAACCGGTATCCGCGAAAATGTGCTGAACCGCGAATTCGAAGCCGTCAATGGTGGCCTCCTTCTCGTTCACCGGTGCCAGTACGTTGAATTCCGCCAGCGCATCGCCTTCTGCTGCAGAGCCTACAACCGGGCTGCCGTAAATGGATTCGAGGTAAGCACGAATCGCACCCAGGTCGTTAGTGCCCAGCGCCGCAGCCGCTTCTTCAAAACGCGGACCCTGTGCCGGGTGCGCGAGGTTAAAGGTGGTTTCTGAGAAAGAACCCAGACCGATGAAGTTTTCTACGTCTTTGCTGTAGTAACCGGCAGAAATGTAGCTGGCCTCACCGTAGTACCACTCGGCAGAGAAGTCGAAGTTGGTGGACTCGAACGGATCCAGGTCCGGGTTGCCGCGGAAGGCATTACCGCCGTTGAAGCGCAGCAGGGAGTCAATGGTCTGGCCACCCTGGATATCGCCGTAGCCCGGACGGGTAATGGTCTTGCTGAAAGATGCACGTGCAACAACGTCTTCCTTAAGCTGGATATCGAAGTCCACGTTCGGCAGGAAGTTGCTGTAAGCACCCTTCTGCTCGCTGAAGCCTACACCGGTGGTTTGCGCACGGAATTCGTTATCGCCTACCCACTCAATGCGGTCATACACCGGCACTTTTGCCTTGGCATCAACCTCGGTATCTTCAAAACGCATGCCCACTGCCAGGTTCATCGGCATGGCGACGTCTTCCCAGGCCAGATTAACCTGAGCATAAACAGACTGCTGGGTTTCAACCGTGGTGCGGTCGGTGCTGAAGTCGTTGCTGGCACACAGCACCGTACCACAAGGGCTCAGGGTGTCACCGTTCGCAGCGGCAATCGCAGCGATGGCCGCGCGCATACCTTCGAAGTCAGAGGCGTAGTAGTAAGGGATCATCTCGGGGCTATCGGCGCTGCCGAAGTCATCCAGCGCGTCCGCCATGCTCTTCTGTATAAACAGGGCATCGTCGTAGTCGGCTGCGGTGCCGTAACCACCCCAGGAGTCGTTCTGCGCATTGGCAAAGGCGGAGCGGTTTGTGGATTCGCTGAAACCGATACCGAAGTCGATGCTCTTCACCGGACCGGCATCAACATCGAACGTGCCGTCAAAACGCGCCTGCTCGATATCGTGCTTCATGTAACTGTTATTGAACACGTTACCGGAAGTCAGCATCTGGGACGGGTCAAAGCCCTGGCCATCGATGAAGTCGAAGTTTACCGCTGGCAGATCGTAACCGTAGTTAACGGTGGTCGCTGCACGGTTGTACTGAACACCGGCGATGTTGTTATTGGTACCACGCTCGTCCTTGGCACCGTTCTCGGCGCTGGAGTTGTGGTAGTCAAACGCCAGGGTCAGGTCCTCACGGGGATTCCAGGCCAGGTTCAGACCGATGGAGTCATTCTTGTTAACGGTACCCCATTCGCCGGCATTGAAGGTCACGTCGGCACCGGTGGCATCGGTGTAGACAATCGGCGCCACCACGCTGCCGTTGCCAGAACCTTCGGTGAAGGAGCCGGACACGGGCACGCCGTTGAACCATGCACCCATGGCGTTGTACTGGTGCTCAACGTCTTGCTCTGCGTAGGCGTAATCCAGAGTCGCTTCGAACTCATCGGACGGTGCCCACTGCAGGGTCAGGATGGCGTTGGTACGCTCACGCTGGGTCTCGGAGAAGTTGAAACCGATCCCACGCGGTACGGAGTAGATATCACCTGCCTGCGGCGCGTTCTCGAAATTGGGGTTATCCGGAGCAATAGAGCCCCAATCACCCTGGCCACCGGGAATGGTGTACCAACCGGGACCAGTTTCGGAGCCCGCCTGGCCAGAGTGGCGCTCGGAGAAGGAGCCAGCAAAGGCCACACCAATGGTGTCGTCTGCGAACTTGCCAGTGTAAATTCCGGACAGCTCGGGGGTCAGGCTGTCACCTTCCTCACTGGAAGTGTCGTGGAGGCCCTTGGCGCTCAGACTGAGTACGGTATCGGCCTGGTCAAGCGGGCGGATGGTGCGGACATTGATCACTGAACCGATACCGCCAGTTGGCTGGTTGGCACGGCCGGTCTTGAATACGTCAACGCCGCTCACGCTCTCGGCTGCCAGGTTGGCGAAGTCGAAGGAGCGGGAGGAGGAAGCACTGCCACCGTCAATGTTCGCCGCAGGCATCTGGCGACCATTCAGGGTCACGACGTTGTAGTCAGGACCAAACCCGCGCACAGTGACTCGACTGCCTTCACCGTTTTGACGATCAATAGACACACCGGTGATACGCTGCAGGGATTCCGCCAGGTTGGTATCCGGGAACTTACCGATATCTTCTGCGGAAATGGCATCGACGACGCCCTGACTATCGCGCTTTACATCCATGGATTTTTCGAGGCTGCCGCGAATACCGAGAACTGTCACCTCTTCCAGTGCTGCGTCCTGTTCGCTCTGTGCATAGGCTGCGCCGCTCACGCCAGCCAGGGTGGCGATGGCCACCGCGATGGA
>NZ_DATCMV010000133.1:0-8966 GCF_036563125.1 Microbulbifer sp. | reverse complement strand
CAATACACTTCGATGAGATTTTTCAAAGGAGGAGTGGTATCAGGCAAACTCTTCCAGAAGTTCTGAGAGCGTCGTAAATTCGTAACCCTCCGCTTTTAGCCGCTCGGTTATGATTGGCAGTGCCTGGAGAATATGCTCTCGCTGGTTGTACAGTGGGTGCAGGATCATCACCGCACCAGGAAAGGCGTTTTCCGCCACAAGATTGGCGATTTCCTGTGCCTCGTCCAGATCCGCCAATGAGTCTTCGGGGAAGCCCCAGGAGTTTGCGCTGGTCAGTCCCTGCTCGAGCTTTTCCGGCAGTCGTGTATCCGGGAGACTGATTAATAAAGATGGGCTGCGCTCGCCCAAGTTGCGCAAAATTCGTTTAGCGCCGGCTATTTCCCTGTGCGCGATGGCGGAGGCAGTCTCGCGGTGTTTTTTCACTTTGCCTGTTTTGCGCTTTGGTTCACTGCCAAGCGCCAAAGGTTCCGGGAAAAAGGTGGCTTTGATATCCAGTCGCTCTAGCTCATTTAACAAGGCTTCGTTATTGCTGGAACTGGGTCCATCGTCAAAGGCGAGGGCTATGCGGCGGTCCTCGCCGGGGGCCGCTTCCATGGGGATTGCGAGCAGGGCGACGGCCATGGTGCGCCGCAGCAGTACGCGGAGGGTTTTCATGGTGGACATAATTATTGGTCGTGCTTGGTTACTTCTATGGAAACGGTAGAAATCATTCTGACTATAGGGACGGCTCGGAGGCCCTTGAAAACAAAAAAAGCCGTCTGCAAAGACGGCTTTTTATTTTATTGCGGGTGATCAGCGCTCAAGGTACTGCAGCTTGCCTTTCACACCATCCCACTCCTCCGCATCCGGCAGTGAGTCTTTCTTCTCGGTGATGTTCGGCCACACTTCGGCGAGTTCCGCATTCAGCTCGATGTATTCCTGCTGATCCTCCGGCACCTCGTCTTCCGAGAAGATGGCGTTGGCGGGACACTCGGGTTCACACAGGGCGCAGTCGATGCACTCGTCAGGGTGGATCACCAGGAAGTTGGGGCCTTCGTAGAAGCAGTCTACCGGGCAAACTTCCACACAGTCGGTGTATTTGCACTTGATGCAGTTTTCCCCAATTACGAATGTCATGCTTGTCCCTCAATAGTGCTGTGCGTTGCCGCTGCCGGGCGAGTTTCTCGTTAGAGTCGTGCCCATATATGGAAGCAGCGGATTTTAGCAATTACTGGCGTGAATTGTAGTGGCTTTTGAGTCGAATTGGTTGGGTGCTTATAACAGTTTACGCAGAGCGTAGAGCTGCTCCAGCGCCTGGCGCGGGGTCAGGTCGTCTGGGTCCAATGCTTCCAGTGCCTCGACCGCGGGGTGTGGAGCACTGCCAAACAGGTCCACCTGAGCGGGGGTGGTCGCTTTGGGTTGTGCCACCGGGATTGGCTTCGGCGCTGGTGCTGGTTCCGCCATCGGCTGTGTTACCGGTTTCGGACCTGGGCCCGAGTCGCGGGTAGTGTGTCCAGCTTCAAGAGCGGCGAGGCGCGCTTTGGCTTCTTCCAACACTTCTTGTGGGATGCCCGCCAGTTTGGCCACCTGCAGACCGTAGCTCTTGGACGCGGGGCCCTCCTGAATGCGGTGCAGGAACACGATGGAGTCACCGTGCTCGGTGGCATTCAGGTGAATGTTGGTGGCCTCCGGACATTGCGCCGGCAGCTCGGTAAGCTCGAAATAGTGGGTGGCGAATAGGGTAAAGGCGCGCACCTTGTCGGCCAGGAAGTGGGCGCAGGCCCAGGCCAGGGAGAGGCCGTCGTAGGTGCTGGTACCGCGGCCAATCTCGTCCATCAGGATCAGGCTGTGCTCGCTGGCATTGCGCAGGATGTTGGCAGTCTCTGTCATCTCAACCATAAAGGTGGAGCGGCCGCCGGCCAGGTCGTCGGCGCTGCCGATGCGGGTGAAGATACGGTCCAGCAGGCCGATGCGCGCGCTGTCGGCGGGCACAAAGCTGCCGCAGTGGGCGAGCAGGGCGATCAGTGCGGTCTGGCGCATATAGGTCGACTTACCACCCATGTTCGGGCCGGTAATCACCAGCATGCGGCGGGCGTCGTGCAGGTCGATATCGTTGGCCACAAACGGGACATCCAGCACCTGTTCCACCACCGGGTGGCGACCGCCCTCGACGTGGATGCCGGGTTGGTTCGAAAGCTCAGGCTTAGTCAGGCGCAGCTGGTCGGCGCGCTCGGCCATATTCGCCAGCACGTCCAGCTGGGATACCGCGGCGGCAGCGTTCTGCAGTTCCGCCAAACGTTCGTTCAGGGTGGTGATGAGTTCCTCGTACAGGAACTTCTCTCGGGCCAGGGCGCGGCTCTTGGCGGAGAGCGCCTTGTCCTCAAATTCTTTCAGTTCCGGGGTGATAAAACGCTCGGCGTTCTTCAGGGTCTGGCGACGGATGTAGTCCGCGGGTGCCTTGTCGCTCTGGCCGCGACTGATCTCGATGTAATAGCCGTGCACCCGGTTGTAGCCCACCTTGAGGGTGGGAATACCGGTGCGCTCCTTCTCGCGCACTTCCATCTGTACCAGATAGTCGCCGGCGTTTTCGCTGATGCCGCGCAGTTCGTCGAGCTCATCGTCGAAGCCATCGGCAATCACGCCTCCCTCGCGGATCACCACCGGTGGGTTTTCCACCAGTGCGCGCTCCAGCAGTTCCACGGTCTCCGGCCATTCGCCCATTTCGCGGGAAAGCTGGCCGAGCAGGGCGGCATCGGCCTCGCTCAGCTGACGCTGCAACTCCGGGAACTGGGCCAGGGACATGCCCAGGCGGGACAGGTCACGCGGGCGGGCGGAGCGCAGCGCCAGGCGACCGAGGATGCGCTCCATATCGCCGATAGGCTTGAGGGCGTCGCGCAAGGGTTCAAAGCGGTAATCGGTAATCAGTGCGGTAATCGCCTGCTGACGCTGTTCCAGGGTGTGCAGGTTGCGAAGGGGGTTGTTTAGCCAGCGGCGCAGCAGGCGGCTGCCCATGGCAGTTTTACAGGCGTCGAAGACCGACAGCAGGGTATTGTCATCGCCGCCATTGAGGTTGGTGTCAATTTCCAGGTTGCGCCGGCTGGCCGGGTCCAGTGCCACGGTATCTTCGCTGCGCTCGGTGCGCAGGGTGCGGATATGCGGCAGCTCGGTGCGCTGGGTGTCGCGGGCGTACTGCAGCAGACAGCCGGCGGCACAGAGTGCGGCGTGCATATGGCTGCAGCCGAATGCCTCAAGGTCCATGGTACCGAACTGGCGGTTCAGCAGGCGCAGCGCATTCTCCAGATCGAACTCCCAGGGCGCGCGGCGGCGCAGGCCGGCGCGGCGGTCGATCTCTGGCGGCAGAATAAGGTCCTCGGATACCAGCAGTTCGGTGGGGCTGTAGCGCTGTACCTGCTCCACAAGTGCTTCCAGGGTGTCCACTTCCTGTACCGCGAAATGCCCGGTGCCCACATCCAGCAGCGCGACACCGAATTTGCCACCCACCATGACGGTGGCCGCCAGCAAGTTGTCGCGGCGCTCGTTCAGCAGCGCCTCGTCGGTGACCGTGCCTGGGGTGACGATGCGCACCACCTTGCGCTCCACCGGCCCCTTGCTGGTGGCCGGATCGCCAATCTGTTCGGCGATGGCCACGGAAACCCCGGCCCTGATCAACCGCGCCAGATACCCCTCCGCCGCATGGTAGGGAATGCCCGCCATGGGAATCGGCTGCCCCCCTGACTTGCCGCGGGCGGTCAGGGTGACGTCCAGCAGCTCCGACGCGCGCTTGGCATCGTCGTAGAACAGCTCATAGAAGTCCCCCATACGGTAGAACACCAGCTCCTGCGGGTGTTCGGCCTTGATGCGCAGATATTGCTGCATCATGGGTGTGTGTTCGACTTGCTGGTTCGTGCTGGTGGTTGCGGGCATGAGTGCGAAAATCTTTATAAATCAGTGGCTTAGTTGTTCTTTCGTACCGGCCCCTGGGGCCCGGTGTGCCGTTTTGCGGGCGCTTTTGGCAAGCGCGCAAGGATACCAAAGCGGCGGCGAAACCACTATCAGACCGGGTGGACGTTGGGAATGAAGTGAAGGAGACGGTATCGTTCTATTGCGCTGTGGCATTAATTGTGAAGAATAAATTATTCTTTTCTGCGCTGCGCCGAATCATTGGTTATTTATTATGCTAACAAGAATTGCTCTGCCAAAGGCCGTAAAACACTTCTCTTTTGCTGTTGCCGCATTTGCCGTCGTGGCTTGCAGTAAAGCGGAGAAGGTTGCCCAGTTCGAATCTGGTGAAATACTGGATTTACGCCAAAAAATCGCGCAAAAGCTGATGCTGGATATCCGCTACTACTGCCCGGACATGCGACGCCCGACCCCGGGGGATGCGGGCAATCTGCACTGTAATCAACCGGTCACCGAACTTCCCGGCGCGTTGGCGGAAATGATCCGCCGCAATGATATCGGCGGCATCATCCTGTTTGCAGACAATCTGGAAGACAGTGCACAGATCGTGCGCCTCAACCGGCAGCTGCAAGCGGCCGCGCAGCAATCGGCCAGTGGTTTGCCATTGTTGATCGGAGTCGATCAGGAGGGCGGACGGGTAAATCGCCTGCCCCGTGATGAAGCCGCGGCATTTGCTGGCAATATGGCGATCGGTGCCACCTATGCCCGTCACGGCGAGTATTTCGCTACTCACACCGCGGCGGCGATGGGGGAGCAGCTCAAGTCGCTGGGTTTCAATGTGAACTTTGCGCCGACCCTGGATGTGAACAGCAACCCGGATAACCCTGTCATCAATGTGCGGTCCTATGGCGAGTCACCGCAAATGGTGGCGGATCTCGGAGGTGCAAGTGTTGCCGCATTCCAGCAGCAGGGTATTGCCGCCACGGTAAAACACTTTCCCGGACATGGTGATACCAGTGTCGACAGTCATACAGGGTTGCCGCGGGTAGAGCGCCCGCTGGAGCAGGCGAAGGCGGTGGATTTGCTGCCGTTTGCCCAGGTGATTGCGCGCGTACAACCGGCTTTGACGATGACGGCGCATATTCAGTATCCGTCCTTGGACAACTCGGTGCTGCGGTCAAAATCCGGCGAGGAAATGCTGGTTCCGGCTACTCTTTCGCGCAAGATACTGACCGACATTTTGCGCGAAGAATTGCATTATCAGGGCGTGGTTGTTACTGACGCACTGGATATGGCGGGTATTAGTGAATATTTCACCCCGGATCAGGCTGTGGTGCACACCTTTGCGGCCGGCGCTGATATCGCGCTGATGCCGATCAAGATTCGCTACCCGGATGACCTCCAGCTGTTGGACGCATTGATCGATTCCGTTACCGAGGCGATTGCCAACGGTGCAGTGCCGGCAGTAGAGATAGATGAATCCGTTGCCCGCATCGAGCAACTTAAACAGAAGTATGTGAACCAGAGCTGGCTGCAGCAGGGGGAAGCCGAGGCACTTCTCGCTGCACACCAAGTACTGGCTTCGCCGCAGCACCGCGCTCTGGCAAGTGAGCTGGCCACATCTGCTCTGACAGGTGTATTCACCCCTGGGGAGTCCACATTGCCTTTGATCACCAAGGATATGACGCACGTACAGGTGCTGGCGCCCAACCCGGCGGTGGGTGAGGCGTTTCGCATTGCGCTCTCGGCGGTGACCACTGCGGAAATTGAAGTGCTCGACATACCCACTGCAGTAGATAGCATCCGAAACTCTGCGGCAGATGCGCTGGTGGTGGCGAGTATCGTACCGGCGGAAAGTGCGGTGGAGCTTGGCGGTATGGAGGACCTTGGCAAGCTGGAGTACCGGCGCCTGGATCAGGAAACACTGTACGAGATTTACCGCGAGGGCCTGATTACCGCCCGGGCCAAGGGCGCGAAAACGGCATTCATAAGCATGCGCTCGCCATACGAGAGTGGGCGCTTCAAAGAGCTGGCGGATGTGCACCTGGCCAGTTTTGATTACAAGGCCTATATCGGACCGCAACAGAAACTTGAAGGCCCGATCTATCGCGCGCTTGCCGAAGCACTGGTCAGCGAAAAATTACCGGGTGGAAAACTGCCCGTAACCGTGGTGGCGCCGGCGGGGAATACTGCGTCAGTACCGAAAAATGGTCGTGTTGCCGGCTGAGATGTTCGCGGCAAAATTAACGTGACGCTGGAAAATCGTAAGCCTTTTTACAGGCGGGTTGCGATTTTCCAGGCATGTCGCAACCCGGCCTGTTCATATTGACCCGGTCAATCAGGGGCTTTTGATGGCAATCGCCTCACCACCGAACTCACCGTATCCACTCAATTTGTCCGGGAAGTATTTCTCCAGCAGCGCCAGCATGATGGCCCGGGATTGATTGTCCACTTCACCGTCTACTTGCCAGGGTCGGAAATGATACTGGAAGGCGCGCGTGTACAGGGTGATTTCGTCATCCGTCGCGGTTTCCGGGTCGATGCCGTAGCCGTAATCCTGTAACCACATGGCAAACCTGCGGCGCACCGCGTCGCGGTCACTGGTGGTATTTCCATTGAGGTAGTCCAGATGGCGCTTTACGGTGGCATCGTCATACCAGGCGCCAATGCCGGCATCCGCCAGCTGCTGCCATGGAAACTTTGGGCCTGGATCAATCTTGTACTGCGGAATGATATCGCCGTGCCCTATCACTCGCGTCGGGGTGATATCCGGATAGCGCGCCAGAATATCCTTGGATAGTGCGATCAACAGATCGATTTGCGCGGTATCAAATTCAGGGAAAAAGCACACCGCATCGGCCTCGGCCTCCGGTGTCGACTCGGGGGGTGGATGGCACTCGCTTTTGTTGACGATTTCAATACCAATCGAATGGTCATTCAGCTGGCTGCGGTCTTCCCAGCTGCTCCGACCAGCGTGCCAGGCGCGACGGTACTCATCCACCAGCTGGTACACCCGTAAATCTTTGTGGGGGTAGGTAGGGTCTCCGCTTTCGGGGATCAGGTAATGAGAGCTCACCGGTCGGGAACTCGGTTGTGTGAGTACCCGTAGCGAAGTTTCAAAATCGATGGTCGTAAAGTGCATCACCAGGAATCGCACACGCTCGCTGGCATTCTCGGATTTCACTACCTCAATCCGGTACTCATCGCTCTGGTGATTCAGGCCGCCACTATTTGCGCAGCCCGCGGTGAGGATCGGCAAGCTGCAAGTTGCGGCGAGAAGTGGCAAGCGAACCAGTCTGTTTATTGTTTTCCCGTACACAGTGCTTCCTTTTCGGCGAGTTCCCAAGAATTGCTCCAAACGTATGAGCGTTAAACCGTCTTCCAGTCGACAGAATCATGAACTGGCGATTCTGTATGGCACCAAAAATATCTTTTAGTCACGGCATGATGGCATTCTACAAATAAATAATTCCATTTGTGTATGTATTTTGGAATTTTTCAGTGTTTCTGTGCCTGCCCCGGATTTATTTAATCGGCGGATAAACCTCATTCTTGATGATGTGCTGGACTATATTGCTGGTCACTATGTCTTGAATATTTGCAATGGCACGGAATATTGGCGTGCTTCTCCAGGCTTGTATTTCCTGTGGAGGCGGGTGGGTGCCAGTGCGCTGGTCGGAGATATTAGGCGGTACTGTCAGGCGATGTGAGACGAATTCGCCCCACGATCAGCAGCATACGGATCGGTAAAAACACTAATTTAGCCGGGGTGCGTCGTGCGCATTATTATTTCTATCGCTCTCACCATGGGCACGTGTTTGGCGGGAATGTTTGTCAATGCCCCTGCGAATGCCGAAGGCCTGGCTCAGCCGGGAACTGCGGCTGTAGAGCAGGCGGCAGACTCATCTCGTATTGCTAATGAGGTCATCGCACTAGCCGATCAGGTCGTCAGGACTAAGCGCAAGAGTTTAAACCCCGAGCCCCAGGGCGGCCCGTACATTCATGTTGCTCCCAAAGATGTCGGCGTCAGCATAGGGCCGGGTGTCATCGCTCCCTACCCAAGTGAAGCCTACACCGGGCCGTTGACAATCAAGTCACCGGCCACCATAGAAAATGTACTCATCGATGGTTGCCTGCGTATTGAAAGTGACGATGTGACCCTACGCAATGTTGTCATTACGTGCAATTCATACTATCCGGTCAAAGCTACCCATCACTCCAATGCGCTCATCGAATACAGCCTGGTGATCTGCACCAAACCCACCAAGGTGTTTCGTTTGATCAGTTACCAGAATTTCGTCGTGCAACGCAGTGAGACACGGGGTTGTGAGGATCTGTTCTTTCTCAGCGGTAATAACGATGGGCTAGACGTCAGCTACAACTATATGCACTCGCTGACCCTCATTCCCACATCTCATGCGGACGGATTCCAGTTCGGTCTGGTACCCACATCGGGCTCCGGGATCATCCGCGGCAATTATTTCTGGGCCAATGCCAAAGGGAAGAAGACCGATACCATATATGCAGAAGGTAAATCCCAAGTACAGCTGCTGATCGAGGATAACTTTTTCCGCATATGGGGATTGCGCACGATTCGCTGCGGGGGTGAAGGAAGCAGTTGCATCATACGCAATAACATTTATGAGCAGGCCTTCGAAGACATGAACGTCCTGCCTTATGGCAAGCTGCTCTTCAGTTACCTCTACGGCAAGGGCGCGCATGAGGCGTCTTGCAATCGTCTGGAAGATGGCAGCCTGATAAAAGAGTTTGAGGGGCGTATCGATCGCTTCCACGGAGTGAGCCACAGTGTGGATAATTGTCCGCAGTGGCCGTATTGATTTATTCGCATGCTGATCGGGTCCGAGTAAGGACCCGCTCGTATCCTGACGAAACCCACCCCAATCTTTGCGCCTTACACATGGAATAAACTACCAATCCTCCCTTTCTGTGTGGCGTCATAAGCTACGGTTTCATATCGCAGGTACACGCCATGTCCGCGAATAATTATTCATGAATGTACATTTCAAATAGAGATTGTCGGATCTCTGGTCTTAGGGATCGGCAATATTGGCGCCATATAGCCTGTC
>NZ_DATCMV010000102.1:0-3118 GCF_036563125.1 Microbulbifer sp. | reverse complement strand
AACCACCTGATCCCTTGCCGAACTCAGAAGTGAAACGCAACATCGCCGATGGTAGTGTGGGGCTTCCCCATGTGAGAGTAGGTCATCGTCAGGTTTTAATTCAAAGGCCCAGTCGCTTACGCGGCTGGGCCTTTTTCTTTTGCGCTGTCAGCAAGCAAAATAAGCCACTTGTTCACCTTTGCCATACCAATTTTCAGCACGACTCGGACGGCGTTTTTTTGAACGTTCCGCGTAAGTGAGTAACCACGCCATTCATCACTGATATCCCTAACTTATCCCCAGCTCTATCCATGATATCTGTGGGCAAGTGACGCGCTGAACGCTGGATACCCATTTATCTACAGACGGCGCATGGACAAAAGAGGCATATCCTTGCGTACACGGTTAAGTTTTTCCGCATTCAGTGTTGCAGTAATTACTGCTTCGCCCTCGTCGGCTTCCGCAAGAATTTCACCCCAGGGATCAATGATTGCTGAATGGCCCCAGGTCCGCCTTTTGGGTGAATGCTGCCCACCTTGACCAGCAGCAATGACAAAGCAGCCGTTTTCAATTGCTCGTGCCTGCAGCAGCGTCATCCAGTGCGCCTTGCCGGTGGTATGGGTAAACGCAGCGGGAACCAACAACAATTCGGCACCCGCCATAGCCAGTTCCCGATAAAGTTCCGGAAAGCGCAGGTCGAAACAGATGCTGAGCCCCAGCTTCGCCCACGGGGTAGATGCCACTACAGGGGTATCGCCTGCTTCAATAGTTGCCGATTCACGGTAGCGACCAGCGGTATCGTCCACTTCCACATCAAACAGATGCATTTTGTCGTAGCGCGCGTTGAGTTCACCGCGGTCGTCATACAACAAAAACGCGGAGCGGCAGCGCCTGTCGGGCACTGCGATGCCATCGGGTCGCTGCAGTAGCGAAACAGCACCAGCCGCGATCCATATCCCGAATTCTCGGCACCAGCTCTGCAATGCAAACTGGACAGGTTGTTGTTCGGAGCAGGCGTCACCTCGAGCGAACGTTTCCGCGGCCGAAAAGCTGCCGCCGTCTGCCAGGTGTGCAAAGTTCTCTGGCAGCAGTACGAGTTGTGCTCCGCGATCTACGGCCTGGCTGACCAGTGCGTATGCCTGCTGCAGATTGGTGGCAACGCATTCCCCGCTGACCATTTGAACGCTACCGATACAGGTATCCTTCACTCTCTCGCTCCTTGTTAATGGTCACTCTGCAGTGGGCGGTCAAAGGTATTGGTTTTGCGATAGAAGTCGGAAGAGGGGCGCCCGCATGCCTCCGATACCCGGCGGTGTCGTGCTATGGTTGACCGCTCCATAAATAACCAATCTTCCACCGAGAGACTGTTCAATGGTACCGAGACCCCTCCAATCCTTGTTCCTGATCATAGTCGCAGGTTGGCTGCTGGTGCCAGCAGTACAAGCTGCCACCGCCTCTCAGCAACTACAGCGTGTGATTGATGACCATTGGCACTACAGCCTGCGGGAGGACCCGATCACTGCCGGGCGTATGGGCGAGCAGGGGTATAACAATCGCCTGCCCGGAGTGGCGCCAGAAGACCGCGCCCGTCGACTGAAGGCAGAGCAGGCCTTGCTCGGGCGCCTGGACAAGATCGATGCATCCGAGCTGAGCGAATCAGACAGGGTCAATCTCGAGCTACTCAGCTGGGTGCTTAACAATTCCATTGAAGGCAATGAGCTGTTCCTGGACCGCATTCCGTTCAACACGTTTTACAGCTTCTGGAGTGCTGCGCTGGATGCCAGTAACGGACTGGCGATGCGGAAAGTATCGGACTACGAGGACTATATTGCGCGTATTAAGGATTTCGGCCGCTACTTCGATGAGAACCTGGCGAATATGCGCGTCGGCATCAGCGACGGGTTTGTGCTGCCGAAAATCGTGGTAGAGGGCATTGCGCCCACTGTGCGCGCACAGGTTTACAGTGATCCCACCAAAAGTAGCCTGTACGAACCTTTCAAAAATTTTCCAGAGTCCTTTTCCAAAAAGGACCAGCAAAGACTTCAACGTGAGGGCGCAGCGGCGATCAAGGACCATGCGATCCCCGCTTTCGATCGCGTGGCAACTTTCCTCGAAGGCGACTACATGAAAGCCGCCACCGAGTCCCTGGCCGCAGAAGATTTACCGGGGGGTGAGGACTACTACCGCCACGCCATCCGTACCTATGTAACCCTGGATATGGACCCGGCGGAAATTCACAAAACCGGTCTGGCGGAAGTGAAGCGTATCCGGGATGAAATGAATGCACTGATCAAGAAGACGGGGTTCACCGGCAGCTTTGGGGATTTCACCGAATTCCTGCGCACCGATCCCCAGTTTTACGCGAAAACCCCGCGGGATCTGCTCAAGGAAGCGTCGTTCATCGCCAAGTCTATCGACTACCGCCTACCGGAATTTTTCGGCAAGCTGCCGCGCTTGCCCTATGGGGTGGTGCCGGTTCCGGATGAAATCGCACCGAATTACACCACTGCGTCGTACAACCCTGCGGCAGTAGGTGGTACCCGCGGTGGTGCATATTGGGTGAACACCTATGCCCTGGACCAGCGCCCGTTGTATGAACTAGTGGCGTTGACACTGCATGAGTCGGTCCCGGGTCACCATCTCCAGGGCGCGTTATCGCTGGAGCTCGACAATGTGCCCGACTTCCGCCGCAACCTCTATCTCAGCGCCTACGGTGAGGGCTGGGGGCTTTATGCCGAACGTCTCGGCGAAGAGATGGGCGTATACGAAAACGACTACCAGCGCTTTGGCCGCCTGAGCTACGAAATGTGGCGCGCCTGCCGCCTGGTTATCGACACCGGTATCCACTCCCAGGGCTGGAGTCGTCAGCAGGCGCTGGATTTTCTTGCCGACAATACCTCTCTGTCGCAAGCGAATGTGCGCGCAGAGGTAGACCGCTACATCTCTTGGCCGGGACAGGCGCTGTCTTACAAAATGGGTGAAATCAAGATTCGCGAACTCCGCGCCAAAGCGGAAAAGGAACTCGGCAACCAGTTTGATCTGCGTAAATTCCACGATGCGTTGCTCGCGAATGGTGCAATGCCATTGTCGATGCTGGAACAGGAAATGAACCGCTTTATCCGGCAGCAAAAAAACTGAT
>NZ_DATCMV010000031.1:0-9606 GCF_036563125.1 Microbulbifer sp. | reverse complement strand
GACCAACACCAACCCAAGCCAGTTTGCCTGACGACAATAGAGTTGTGGAACCACCTGATCCCTTGCCGAACTCAGAAGTGAAACGCAACATCGCCGATGGTAGTGTGGGGCTTCCCCATGTGAGAGTAGGTCATCGTCAGGCTTCTAATCCAAAAGGCCGTACAGGAAACTGTACGGCCTTTTTCTTTATGTGCTTTTGCTTTTTACCTGCCCGATGCAGCGGCCGCCGGTACATCGGATGGCTCTAACGAAGCGCGTTACCCCCGAATCAAAACACCCGCTTTACTCCCTCGCTAAGCTTCACAACCATCCGGCCACCGCGAAATTACCCACCGACGCTTTTTTAAACGCCTCTCCAACCCCAGCAACCACGGGCCTCAGCCCCCATATCCCAAACTTATCCCCAGCTCTGTCCAGTGTTTCTGTGAGTAAGAGGGCTGTGTATAACACAAAAAACCCCAACAAAAACAATCCACATTAAATCCCCGAAACCTGAAGCAGCCGGCTTCAGTGCCGGGAAATAACAGCTACCCGTGGCATACGGATTTGCCATTCGAACCGGACACCAGTAGCGTTGGGCTCTTCCTGACACAAGAGATCTTCAAATGACCGACCTCTACTCTATTCCTTTCCAAACCAGTGATGGCAAACAGACCACACTGGAAGAACACAAAGGCAAGGTGTTGCTGATCGTAAATACGGCGAGCAAATGTGGATTTACTCCCCAGTACCAAGGGCTGGAAGACCTGTATCGCGAATACCGTGAGCAGGGGCTAGTGGTACTCGGTTTTCCCTGCAATCAATTTGGTCAGCAGGAGCCGGGGAGCGATAGCGAAATTCAGGAGTTCTGTGCAATCAATTACGGAGTCAGCTTTCCGGTGTATTCCAAAGTGGAGGTAAATGGTGGGAATGCCCACCCCCTGTTTACCTCGCTGAAAAAGGAGGCTCCAGGAATTTTCGGCACTGAGGGTATCAAGTGGAACTTCACCAAATTTCTCGTCAACCGGGAGGGGCAGGTGGTCGGGCGTTATGCGCCAAAAGACAAGCCTGAGGCGCTGACATCCGATATCGAAAAACTGCTTTGAGTCAATTGAGGGTTCACGGGGGCCACATCGCCTCACCGTGAACCTGTTCTAATCGAGATGATTTTTTAAATATTTGGCTTTTCTGGTTATGGTGTTGCAAATATTCGTCGATTACATGCTCTAAATAGGATGGGTATTGAGGGAATGCTGCTGCGGGCTTATAGTCTTGGCTCGTGACACCCGGGTAAGGCATTTGGGTTGTTGCGGGAGCCTCAAAAGGGCTTCGACGTAATTGAATTCAATCAACCAGAACATTGAAGCTAAAGCCATGTTTCTCACTATCCCAGTCGATTCGATGGTGCCGGTCGGAAGGCGAACCGTCTTTCGCCCAATAGGCCTCCAACATTCAACTATTTGCCTCAGCGCCGGATCTTCTCTTGCCGCCGTGTATTCTGCTGCCTCCCCGCTACTAGCTGGCCTGCTACGACTGCCGAATCGCGGCAGATAATTTTATTCCCGTACCTCTCGACAGAATTCCGTACTTAATTAGAGCAGTGCGTAGACAGCGGCAGCCCTGCTGTTTAGCCTCGGGCCAGACTAGGAGAAGAGTCCAAATGAACACTAAAAAAGATAAATTAGTCATTTTTGATACCACCTTGCGCGATGGTGAACAGAGCCCTGGCGCTTCCATGACCAAGGAAGAAAAAGTCCGTATCGCGAGCATGCTCGAGCGGATGAAGGTGGATGTGATTGAGGCCGGCTTTGCCATCGCCAGCCAAGGCGATTTCGAAGCCGTACAAGCTGTGGCGGAGACGGTGAAAGACTCCACGGTATGTAGCCTGGCACGGGCCGTAGGGCCAGATATTATTCGCGCCGGTGAAGCGCTGAAAAAGGCCAATTCCGCAAGGATTCATACCTTTATCGCCACGTCCCCTATCCACATGAAGTACAAGCTTCAGATGGAGCCGGAAGATGTACTGCGGCAGGCAGTGGAAGCGGTTAAGACTGCTCGTCAGTTTACCGACAATGTGGAATTTTCTCTGGAGGACGGCAGCCGTTCCGAGCCCGAATTCATGTACCGCATTATCGAGGCTGTGATCAAGGCAGGTGCTGGCACGATCAATATTCCCGACACGGTGGGTTACGGCGAGCCGGGCGAGTACGGCGCTATGTTTAAGCGGGTAATCGAGAACGTGCCCAATTCAGATCTGGCGATTTTCTCCACCCACTGTCACAACGATCTGGGCCTTGCTGTTGCCAACTCCCTTTCCGCGGTGATGAATGGTGTGCGCCAGGTGGAGTGCACGATCAATGGCCTTGGCGAACGTGCAGGTAACGCCTCTCTCGAGGAGATCGTAATGGCGGTACGTACCCGCCAGGATATCTACCCGGTAGAAACCGGAATTGATACCACCCTTATTGTGCCCACTTCGCGGCTGGTGTCCTCCATTACCGGCTTTCCGGTACAGCCAAACAAGGCGATTGTGGGGGCCAATGCCTTTGCACACGAGTCCGGTATTCACCAGGACGGGGTACTCAAGCACCGCGAAACCTATGAAATCATGCGTGCGGAAGATGTGGGCTGGGGACAGAACCGCCTGGTGCTGGGCAAGCACTCCGGACGCGCGGCAGTAAAGGCGCGCTACGAAGAACTCGGCGTAACCTTTGCCGACCCGGCTGAATTCAATGTACTGTTCCAGCGTTTCAAGGATCTCGCCGATAAGAAGCACGAGATATTTGACGAAGATCTGCAGTCCCTGATTTCCGGGGCTGCCGATCCGGTGGAACACTACCAGCTGGTGGATCTCGAAGTGCGCAGCAAAAGCGGCACCAATCCACAGGCCCGGCTTGAGCTGGTAATCGATGGTGAAAACACCAGTTGCAGTGCAGAAGGCAGTGGTCCGGTCGACGCCACGTTCAAAGCGATCGAATCTGTGGTAGGTAGCAATGCGGACCTGAAGCTCTACTCGGTGAATGCTGTGACCCAGGGGACTGACTCCCAGGGCAGTGTCACTGTGCGTCTTGAGCGCGACGGTAAACTGGTGAATGGTGTGGGTGCGGATACAGATATTCTGGTCGCATCCGCAAAAGCGTATCTGGATGCTTTAAACTTGCTCGCCAGCAAAAGCAGCAAGCCGAAAGGCGTTTGATCGGATAAACGGGGCCAGATGTGAACGAACTGCAGCGGACGGAATACCTAACGGCACTGGGTGTAACCAGCTATATGCCGCGATTCTGTCTGTCCCTGGCCCCGGAACCGACTCAGGCGGAGCTGCCGCCCGCCATTGCGGAGGCTGCGGAGGTTCCACCGGTGGCGGCGGTAATGGCCGCGGTCGGTGCGGCAACCTCGACGCCAGTGACCGAACCAGTCCCATCCGCTGAACGTGGACGGCCGCATTCCGCGCCGGAAATCACCAGGGTCATCGGCAGCATCTCCACCGAGATCCGTGCGCCCCGTGTGGAGGTGGAGCTGGAACCCGTTGCACCTCCACAGCAGATTAACCCGTTCGTGCTGAGCTGCTGGTGGCTGGGCGACGAGTTGCTGGCGGTCGACAGCCGCGAACCCGGCAGCGCACTGCCGGTGGAGGCGCTATTTGGCAATATTGTCCGCGCACTGGGGTGGCACCAGCTGGCTACCGGGCGCGACAAGCTAAAGTGGCCGCTGGCGGAAAACCCGTTTGCCGCCGCTGCAGGCGCTGCGGATGCCCGCGATACCTGCACTAGCTGGCTGGAAGCAGCGGTCGCACGCAGGCCGGTGAAGTCCATCTGGCTGATGGGGCCACAGGCACGTGATTTCTGCGCGCCGGCTACTCTTGAGGATGGCGTCGCGGACTGGAATGGGGTGCAACTGGTGGCCTTGCCCAGTCTTTCCGAAATGCTAAGAGAGCCTCCGCGCAAGCGCGATGTGTGGCTATTGCTTCGAAAACTCTACCCCGAGCAGACCCGTCGCTGAGGCTCGCCTGCCGGGCCCTGGCCGAAATTGGATATTGCGCGGTGAATACCTCTCCTTCTGGGCATCTTCCCATTACCGATATGATTACCGGGCTGACGCTGGATAAAGCGGCGTCCCCCGATTGCGAGGCACTGGCGTTACTGGCGCGCAGTGCCCACAGTCATCCCTGGAGTGCTGGACAGTATCGCGACAGTCTGGAGTCCGGGCACGACTGCTGGATTTTTCGTACCGATACGGGTGCGATTGCCGCCTGCTGTGTAGTCAGCCGGTTGTTCGATGAAGTGGAAGTTCTGGATGTCGCGGTGGCGCCGGAGTGGCGGCGTCGCGGTGTCGGCGCCAGTCTTTTACAGCAGATTTTTTCCTCTCTGCCGGAAGATGTGGCGCGGGTGCTGCTGGAAGTGCGCGCCTCCAACCGCGCCGGTCGCGCGCTGTACCACAAGCTGGGCTTTTCCGAAGACGGTCGCCGCAAGAATTATTACCCCAAGGCGGATGGCAGTAGGGAAGACGCACTGCTGATGAGTCTGATATTGTAATCGCCAATTTGGATGGTCAGTTCGTCGTGACGCTGTATTGTCCCCCGCCTGATTAGTATTCCGGTATCTCCATGTCATCCCAACGAACCCTGCCCTCCCTGCTTGAAGGTCCGGTTGCGGCCCATTTGCGTCGTTTGGCCCTGCCCATGGTATGGGGCATTCTCGCCACCATGTCGTTCAATGTGGTGGATACCTACTTTGTCGCTCAATTGGGCGACGGGCCGCTGGCGGCAATGAGTTTTACCTTTCCTGTTGTGATGGTGATCAATGCGCTCGCCATCGGGCTTGGTGCCGGGACGTCTTCGGCGGTGGCGCGGGCTTATGGTGCCGGCGACATGCTGGAGGTGAAACGGCTGGTCAGTAACGCCACACTGTTGGCGTTTGTCATCGCTGTCGCCGTCAGTGCGCTGGGGTTGCTTACCATCGAGCCTCTGTTTCGGCTGCTGGGTGCACAAGAGCGGTTGTTGCCGCTGATCGCGGAATACATGGTGCCCTGGTATCTGGGAGCCGTATTCGCGGTGGTACCCATGGTCGCGCTTTCGGCGCTGCGGGCCATTGGCAACAGCGCCATTACCGGACGGATTCTGATGGCGGTGGCACTGTTCAACCTGATCCTCGATCCGCTGCTGATATTTGGCCTTTATGGCTTTCCTCGGCTCGAACTTCAGGGGGCGGCGCTGGCTACCGTGATCGCCCGTGGCTTGAGCTTTGCCATCGCACTCCATGTACTGGTGCGGCGGGAGCAGATTCTGGGTATGCCGAGCAGACACTGGCCGGAACTGAAAGCGTCCTGGCGGGCGCTGCTTGCGGTGGGGCTGCCGGCGATTGCCACCAATGTGATCATTCCCATGTCCGGCGGCGTGGTTGTGGCACTGGTGGCCAGCCACGGTGCGGATGCGGTGGCGGGACTCGGTGTGGCTTTGCGCATCGAGCCGGTGGCGCTGATCGTGTTTTATGCGCTGTCTTCCGTGGTCGGTCCTTTCATGGGGCAGAACGCGGGTGCAAACCGGCACGATCGGCTAATCGAGACGGTGTCGGTGCTCGCGCGCTTCAGTATTTTCTTTGGTATCGGCCTTGCGCTGGTGTTATGGCTGGTCGGCGGTAAGGTGGCGTCACTCTTTAGTGACTCCCCGCAGGTACTGGCGGTCGCTGTGGCCTACTTGAGCCTGGTGCCAATCAGTTACGCCGGTTATGGCTTTGTAATGTCTGCGAATGCGGCGTTCAATGGTCTTGGCCACCCACTGCCCGGTACCTTCATATCATTCCTGCGCGTACTCGGGCTGTATCTGCCGCTCGCCTGGATCGGCAATTACTACTGGGGAATACAGGGGCTGTTTGTGGCGACCGTGATTTCCAATCTGGCGATTGGCACCATGGCATGGTGGTGGCTGCGTCGCTACCTGGGAACACGTGAGGCACAGCTGCAAAACGCGCTGGCGAAATAATTTCAAATTCACGCGGTGGGGACTTTGTATGCTGATTTCTGTTGTGCGGCGAATCACTTGGTGGATGGTGCTTGGCTGGGTGTCGCTCGCTGGTGTAGCGCTACGCGCGGAGATTGCGAGTACGACGGAGAGCCCGTTTGACCGCTATCCGATCCATTTCACCACGGTCAACGAGACCGCTATCGCCTATCAGGATATGGGGCCGCGGGATGGCGAGCCGGTGCTCCTCATCATGGGGCTCGGCGCGCAGATGCTGCACTGGGGTGACATCCTGGTACAGGGGCTGCTGGATAGCGGTTACCGCGTCGTGTTGCTCGATAATCGTGATGCCGGGCTGTCGCAAAAATTTTACGGTCTGCCGGCACCGCCGGTGTGGTGGACGCTGGTGCGGGCGAAAGTCGGTTTTACCCCGGAACCCGCCTACCGCCTGCAAGATATGGCCGCAGATGCGGTAGGGGTGCTGGATGCACTTAACATCCGCTACGCGCATATTGTCGGTGCCTCCATGGGGGGCATGATTGCACAGGTACTCACGGCGGAATATCCACAGCGGGTACTCACGCTCACTTCAATCATGTCCAGTTCCGGTGCGCCGCGCCTTACCGAATCCAAGGCGGAGGCGATTTCCGCACTGGCGCTGGGGGCGAAATCAGATATTGGCCGCGAAGAGGAGTTGACCAATCGGGTGACCATCGCGCGTACTATTGGCTCGCCGGATTATTTTTCCGAGGGCTATGCCCGACAGCTGGCGACGCGAGTGCTGAATCGCGGCAGCTACGGACCGGGCACCGTGCGACAGTTCCAGGCAATTCTCGCCAGTGGCGACCGCTCACCACTGCTCGCGAGCATTGATGTACCGGCGCTGGTCATTCACGGCGAAAGCGATCCGCTGTTGCCCCCGGATCACGGTCGCGATACCGCAGACAAGATTCCCGGCGCGCAGTTTGTGGCGATTGCCGGCATGGGCCACGCGCTGGAACCGGAAGTCAGTCGTCGGGTATTGGCGGCGATGCTGCCTTTCTGGGAGGCAAGCCGCAGTCAGTCTGGTCTGGATATTCCCGAGGATGAGATGGGACCGGCGGAGACTGGCACGTCTATTGGGAGTGCCCCCCTGTAACAAGCATGTGATTCGGGCGCCGTCCTTGAACGGAAAGCGCCCGAACCGGCACTGTGGCGATCAGGCTCTCGCCAGCGGTGCTGTAGCCGCAACCAGCCAGGCCCTGGTCTGTTCATTCACCAGCGGCGACAGGGTCTCCCGCACCTCCGTGTGGTAATCATTCAACCATTCCAGCTCGCTGTCGCTAAGCAGTGCCGGGTCAATCAGCTGGCGCTCGATGGGCACCAGGGTCAGCGCTTTAAATTCCAAAAAACCGGGGTAGTTCTGGCTCTCGATGACGTAGATCAGATTTTCGATGCGGATGCCGTACTCATCGGTGAGATAGAAGCCCGGCTCGTTGGAAACGATCATGCCCGGCTCCAGCGCCACGTTGGTGGTGGCCTTGCCAATGCGCTGTGGCCCCTCGTGCACGCTCAGAAAACTACCCACACCATGGCCGGTGCCGTGGGCGTAATCCAGCCCCACATCCCACAGGGACTTGCGCGCGAAAGCGTCGATCTGCTCGCCGCAGGTACCTTTTGGGAAGCGCAGGGTGGCGAGGGCGATATGGCCTTTCAGCACCCTGGTGAAATGCCCTTTTGCCTGTTCCGGAAACTCGCCCAGCGCCACGGTGCGGGTGACATCGGTAGTGCCGTCCGGGTACTGGCCGCCGGAGTCGATCAGGTAGATGCCCTCGGCGCGCATCGTCAGACTGGATTCCGGGCTCACGCGGTAGTGCACAATGGCGCCGTTGCCGCGATAACCTGAGATGGAATCAAAGCTGTCGTCGGTAAACCCCTCGCGCTGTTCGCGCTTGCTGCGCAGTAATTCCACCGCTTCCAGTTCACCAAAATGCTCGCTACCCACCGCGCCCGGCAGCTCCGCGAGAAATTCACACAGGGCCGCACCGTCGCGGATGTGCGCCGCGCGGCTGCCTTCCAGTTCCACGGTATTCTTGAGTGCCTTGGCGAGGGTTATCGGGTCGCGCTCCAGCAGAATTTGCATCTCCCGGTTGCGCAGCTCGTGCAGGGTCCAGCAGTTGGTGAGCAGTGGATCGGTCCACACTTTCTGTACATGCTGGCGTTCCGCGGCAACAAACAGGGACGGCTTATCGCGGACGATTTCCACATCCCGGCCGAGGTGCTGGCGGAGGGCGTCACTGGTGGCGCTCTCCGCCAGATACAGGGTGGCACTGCCATCCCGGTACAGGAATCCCATGGACAGCGCGACCGGCAGATGGGGAATGTCGCTGCCGCGAATATTGAACAACCAGGCGCAGACTTCCGGATTGGCGAGCCACAGCGCGTCCTGTTTCTTTGCTGCGAGCAGATCGGCGATGCGCTGGCGCTTGCTGGTGGACTCCTCGCCGGTAAAGGTCAGTGGGTGCGGGCGCGCGGCACCACTCGGGGTAGCGGGGCGGTTTTCCCAAATGCTGTCGATGGGGTTGGCGTCGAGTGCGCGTAGGTCAATACCGCACTCATCGAGGCGCTTTTTCAGCGGCGCCAGCCCGGGCTCGGTGTGCAGGCGCGGATCGTAGCCGAGGGTATCGCCTTCCCGCAGCGCTTCGCACAGCCAGTTGGCGATATCCGCAGGGGTGAGGCTCTGCTGTTCGATGGGCTGGCTGCCGATCTGCTGTGCGGCCTGCAAGGTGTAGCGGCCGTCCACGAACAGGGCACTGCGCTCGCCGGCGGTGGCGGCGAGGCCGGCGGAGCCGGTAAAGCCCGTAAGCCAGGCGAGACGCTCGTCGGAACCAGGTACATATTCGTTCTGGTATTCATCACCGCGCGGGATCAGGAATCCCTGTACCTGTTGCTCAGCCAGCGCTTGCCGGAGTGCCTCGAGACGTTCCTGACTCATTATTCACCTCTTGAATCGTGGATGATGCCACGGGGTTTCTATACAGAGTTTCTTGACAGATTTTGCAGTCTAACAGGCCCCAGAGCCGTGTGCCGACGTGTATAATGCGCGCCTGTTTTTTATCCAGCCGTATTTTTGCATTATGGGTCAATCCTCCTCCCTGGCGGGCATCAATGGCCGCCGTACCTTTGCCATCATCTCCCACCCGGACGCCGGTAAAACCACGGTGACCGAAAAGTTGCTGCTGTTCGGAAATGCCATTCAGCTGGCGGGCTCGGTCAAGGGAAAAAAGGGGCCGCACGCCCGTTCCGACTGGATGGCGATGGAGCAGGAGCGCGGTATTTCCGTGACCTCGTCTGTCATGCAGTTCCCCTACAAGGGGCGTGTGGTAAACCTGCTGGATACCCCGGGACACGAGGACTTCTCCGAAGATACCTACCGCGTACTCACCGCGGTGGATTCCGCGTTGATGGTGATCGACGGTGCCAAGGGTGTCGAGGATCGCACCATCAAGCTGATGAACGTGTGTCGCCTGCGTACCACACCGATCCTGTCATTTATCAACAAGCTGGACCGGGATATCCGCGATCCCATCGAGGTGATGGACGAGATCGAGCAAGTGCTGAATATCAAGGCGGCGCCGATCAACTGGCCGCTGGGCTCGGGCAAGAACTTCAAGGGTGTGTACAACCTCTAC
>NZ_DATCMV010000029.1:0-25050 GCF_036563125.1 Microbulbifer sp. | reverse complement strand
GCGAAGTATACAGAAGGGGGTAGGCGCGGGAAAGTGGCTTGGGCAACAAGGTGTGCCCGGCCACTCTGGCGCCGGCCGCCCAGGGCTAGGGCCGATACTTATCCACAAGCTTGACCAGTGCTTCACGGTCGATGGCCTTGGCGTAGTTGCCGCCCTCGCCACGCATGTCGCGTGCGGCGACCAGGGCGTTGACGATAGCTTCCTCGGTAGCCTCTACGGTGCCGCGGAACAGCGGGTCCAGGTGCTCGTTGCCGAGCATGCGTACCTGCTGCAGGCCGGTCTGGCTGGCGGGGTTACCGGTGGAGAAGGCGATAAAGATGTCTCCGGAGCCATTGCCGGCATAGGAGCCGACCCGGGCCAGGCCCATGGCGGCGCGCTTCGCCAGTCGCTTCAGCTGGTGCGGCAGCAGCGGTGCGTCGGTGGCGACGACGATGATGATGGAGCCGGTGTCACCCGCCTCTGGGTTTTCCTCGGAATAGATGCGGTCATTGCGCAGGTATTGGCCCACCGGGACTCCGGCGATACGCAAGGTGTCGCGCAGGCCGTAGTTGGCCTGCACCAGCACGCCGACCCGGTAGTTTTCCTTTTCGGCACTGACCAGCCGCGAGGCGGTGCCGATGCCGCACTTGTACTCGTGGCAGATCATGCCGGTGCCGCCACCCACATTGCCCTCGGCCACCGGGCCACCCCTGGCGCCTTCCAGCGCCGCCACCGCGTCTTCCGCCTTCACGTGAAAGCCGTTGATATCGTTCAGGTGGCCGTCCCAGGTCTCCGCTACCAATGGCAGCGACCAGGTGTAACCGCTGGCATCCGGCGGCGCGGCCTTGACCCGCCAGGCGATGGTGGCGTCGCGCACCGTGCCCACGCTGTGGGTGTTGGTGATCATCACCGGGCCTTCCAGGACGCCGGACTCCTCGACCCAGTGGCTGCCGGTCATTTCACCGTTGCCGTTCAGGGAGAAGATCGCCGCCATTACCGGGTCCATCAGGCTGTCGTTGCCGCGGGGCAGGATGGCGGTGACACCGGTGCGCACCGCGTGGCCCTCTTCGGTATCGGTGATCAGGGTGGTGTGGCCGACGGTGATGCCGGGAACGTCGGTAATGGCATTCAGCGGACCGGGGGTACCGTCGAACGGAATGCCCAGGTCGCGGGCGCGCTCGGCGTTACAGGTAGTGGCAAGCATCAGCAGTCCTGCAGTCAGTATTTTGTTAAGCATTTTTTAATTCCAGCCCCATTTGTTTGTGTCCCGTTTATTTCCTGGGCCGCCGCCAAAACCGGCCACTTCGCGGGTACCGCTGTTCACATCCGGCCGTGCACCAGGCGCCCGGCGGCGAGCGTCGCCAGGACTTTGGTATCGCGCAGGCTTGCGGCATCTGCGCGGCTGACATCCCGGTCCAGCAGTATCAGATCGGCGCGCTTACCAGGGGTCAGGGAACCGGTTTCGCCCTCCAGACCGAGCATGGCGGCAGCGTTGATGGTGTAGGCCCGCAGCATGTCCTGAGTGCCAAGGGCCTGCTCCGGCAACAACAGGCCGCGCTCGGGTTCTTCGAAATTACAGCGGCAGATGGCCACCGCCATGGCCTCGAATGGATTGAAGCTGCTCACATTCCAGTCGGAACCTCCGGCGATACTGGCGCCGGCGTCAAGCAGGCTTTTCGCCGGGTAGATCCAGCGGCTGCGCACGTCGCCCAGGTAGGGCTGAACGGCCTCCACTGAATAGTGGTCCGGTTGTCCCCAGGCCAATTGGAACGACGCGTATACATCCAGGGCGGCAAACCTGGGCAGATCGTCGGGGTGTATCAGTTCCAGGTGAGAGATGCTGAATCTGGCCGCGGACTGCTGCTTGCGCGCCGTCGCGAAGGCGTCCAGGCCGGCGCGCACCGCGCGATCGCCGATTGCGTGCAGATGCACGTTAAAATTTTCGCGGGCGAGTGCCATTACCAGGCCGTTCAATTCCCGGCCACCGGCGTAGAGGTTGCCGGTATGCGCAGTGGGTTTACCCTTTGCATCCAGGTAGGGCTGTAGCAGTGCCGCGCTCTGAGTGGGAGATTCGAGCACGCCGTCGACAAATATCTTTGCGGTATCGATTCTCAGATTGGAAGCTCCCGAGTATCGCTCGCGCAGCGCGAGCAGCTGCCGCAGATTTTCTTCGCTGTTACTGGTCTCTGTACGGAGCGCAACGGAAGTGTGCATGGTCAAGCGGCCTGTGTCCGCCAGTTCGCGATAGATTTTTAGCTCTTCCTCGGTCGCGGACGCTTCCATCAGCGAGGTAAGTCCCGCTGCGTGCATAAGCTGCAGTGCTCGCGCCGTCATCTCGACACTGGTTTGGAAATCATCTCGCGGCAGATAGGGTTTCAGCAATTGCGTTGCGTTATCGATCAGCTGGCCCGTGGGCTCGCCGGCACTGTTGCGCACCAGCTGGCCATTGGCCGGGGCAGCGGTATTTTTTCCGATGCCCGCCAGCGCGAGCGCGGCACTATTCGCCCAGGCGGTGTGTTCGTCGGTGGCGAAGAGTGCCAGTGGCAGCGCGGTGATTTTGTCCAGATCGGATTTACTCGCGGTGAAATTGGCCGGATTCAGGTTGATCACCGACAGTATCTGCCCCTGCGGCAGATCCGCTGTGCCGCCCATGCACCCGGATACCACCTCGGCAATTTGCTCCAGCGTCAGCCTGCGATCGTCGAGGCTGCAATCGTCCATTTGCACCGCACCGATGACCGGATGTATATGGGTGTCGATCAGGCCGGGCATCACCGTAGCGCCTGCGGCATCCACCAGCTTGTCCGCGGCCCAGGCTTGGGCGCCTTTGGTATCACCTACGTAGACGATGCGCCCGCCCCGCAGGACCACCGCCTCAGCCAGAGGTCTGGAAGCATCCATGGTCAGCACATTGGCGTTCAGGATCGCCAGATCCGCGCGCTCGGCCGCGTGGCAGGTGACCGTCAGGATCAGGCTCAGGCCCAATAAAGTGGGATTGATTAGTGTATGACGCATCGGCGTTTGCCCTTTTTTGATTTATTTTTTTGTCAGCCGGGTTGAACGCCATGGTTCTGAAAGCGGGACAACGTCTCCGCACCCAGCGCCTCGGCCAGTGGTGCCAGTTGGGTTTCAAAATTTTTCCAATGCGCGAGCGCCGAGGTATAGATCGGCTGGCGCACTTGTTCGCTACTGGCGGTGCGCACCGAGCGCCGGTTTTCAAAAAACCGCAGGCAGCGCTCTTCAAAAGTCAGGCCGCAATGCGCCAGTAGTTTTTTCACCATGGTCTCAGTGTCGCTCACCAGCTGTTCGTACTGCAGGCACAACACCTTGCCCGGCAAGACCCTGTCCCAGTGATCCATCAGGTACAAATAGGCTTTGTAATAGTCGGCGATACCCTGCAACGAATAACTGAAAATATGTCCCGCGGCGAAATGCTGTTTGAAACAACTGAATCCACAGTCGAGGGGGTGGCGCCGCGCGTCGATGACGATGGCCTGCGGCAGTATCTGATGAATCAGACCTACCTTGTCGAAATTGGTCGGCAACTTGTCAATAAAAAAACGTCGCCCGCTGCGGTAGATGCTGGTGTCGTCCAGGTAGGCCTGGCCGTAGGCGGCCAGTTCGGACTTGCTGAACAGAGACATGGAATGCGGATAGGACGCGCCTTTCCGCCCGCCATCGATGGTGATACGCCGCAGCAGATTGGGCAGCGCAGCCAACTCCATGGTGCCTTCGATTTGCGAATGACTGGCGAGAATCTGCTCTATCAAGGTAGATCCGGATCTCGGCAGACCGACGATAAAAATAGGCGTTGGGCCCTGGTGCTGCGGCTCGGCCGTTTCACTTTGCGCGAGCAGTTTTTTATCAAAAGCTTCCGCAATTTGTACAATGCCCGCGAAATGTTTTTTGCCGTCGAAGTGGGCGTTGCCGCGCAGCAGATTGCCCTCGCTGTACCAGCGAAATGCCTGAGAGTAATTACCCCTGCCCTCCTGCGCCTTGCCGAGCGCAAATGCCGCTTGTGAGCGCTGCTCCGGGCGCGCGCTCTGGCTCTGCACCAGTTGGCGCAGAGTGGCAATTTCGTCGTCGCCGAAGCGGTAGGTTTTCATATCTGCCAGGCCCCACCAGCCGGCGCCGTTGTGGGGCACAGCCTGAATGCTGGCTCGGTAGGCGGCGATGGCTTCGGCGTGGCGGCCGAGTATTTTGAGGATATGGCCGAGCAATAACTGCACATTGCCTTTTTCGAGGGCGGTTTTCGCCAGCGCCAGCGCGCGCTCGTAGGCGCTGAGGCATTCGTCGTAGTTGCCGCAGTGGCCGAGCACGCGGCCAAGTATCAGCCAGGGCGCCGCAGTATCGGCATTGATTGCAACAATGGTGCGCGCCGCCGCCACCGCCTCAGGATAGCGGCCCGATTCTTCATAACTCACTACGAGCGCCGCACGCAGGCTGATATCCACCGGGTAGCGATCGAGCGCCAGCGTGAGAATGCGGCTCGCCTCCTCGAAGGCTCCTACCTGGGAAGCCAGTTGCGCAAGCGTATAGGCGGCGCGCGGGTAGCCCGGCTGCTGCTCGAGCAGGCTCTTGCACAGCCGCTCAGCCTCCGCGAAACGCTGTTGCTGCATCGCGGCTTCGATCTGTGCGAACCGGGCGCGGTGTGGATCGCAGCGCTCGGCGGCGGCGAAGGCGGAGCGCGCCTTATGCATGGCCTGCGTGTGAAAATAAAGCGCGCTCAGATGGCACCAGCCCGGATAAAAGTTCGCGCTTATCTGCACCGCGCGCTCAAAGGCGCGCATGGCCGCCGCTGTGTGGCCGAGGCCGAATTGCGCAAAGCCGAGATCGCCAAAGGCCGCGCAGGACTGTGGATGGTCCAGGGTGCCCTGTTCGAAAACGCGGATCGCGGCCTCGCTGTCGCCACTGCGCATCAGCGCCGAGCCGAGCAGACTTGTGGCAATTTCATCGGCCGGGTGCGATTGCAGCCACTCGCGCAGGTCAATAGCGGCCTCGCGCGCCTGTCCCGCGCGAATCTGCTGCGAGGCGCGGCGATAAAATTGCTGCTGCTGGTTACTCATAGGAAGGCACCAAAAAAGGCGGGCACAGAGACCCGCCGTATTACCGCAGGGAAATCCCCGGGGCTTTTACCAGAAATCCACATCCATGCGCAGAGAGTAGGTCCGCTCCGCGCCGTAGTAGTGGTACAGGTCGCTCAGCGGCGAATCGCCCCGGTAGCGGCTGCGTTTGTACGTGATAATTTCCTGGTTCAGCAGATTGTTGATATAGAAACCCAGCCGCACCTTCTCGCTGAAGTCCAGGCTGCCGGAGAGATTCAGCACTTTGTAGGCCGGAGAGATATCCTCGTCCTGGGTATTGAAGTGCGACTTGTATTCGCCGTAGCCGGCGTAATCTAGGCGCACCGAGGCCTCCCTGTCCCACAGGTTCAGCTGCTGGTCCAGCGCAATGTAGTAGTTGTACTTCGGCACCATGGTCATGCTGTCCCCGGATTCCGCGCCCAGAGTGGGGACGTCCGAGGTCATGCGCGCATCCGTGTAGGCGGCATTGACCAGCAGTTGCAGCCGGTCCGTGAGCTGCGTGGTGCTCTCGAATTCCAGGCCCTCGGACTCCGCGGAAGCCGCGTTCGCGGTGTAGCTGAAACCGCAGGTGGGCATATACACACTCGCCTGCACGCCGGTCCAGTCGATGTGGTAGATGGCGGACGAGAACTGGAAGCGCCGGTCGAACGCCAGCCCCTTGATGCCGATTTCGTAGTTGTCTATCTGGTCGGATTCGTAGCGGTCCACGTAGCCGTCGATGTTCGGATCTGCCGCGCAGTCGTTCGGGGAATTGGGCCCGTTGTTGCCGCCGGGGCGGTAGCCCTCAGCGTAGAGCGCGTAGATGGACATGGAATCCGTCGGCATGTAAGACGCCGAGAACTTGAAGCGGTTGCCGCTCTCGCCGTCCTTGGTGATGGTCTCCTGGGCTTCCTCGCCGATCCAGATACCGGACACTTCGGTGTGGATGTCGTCATCCAGGCTGTAGTTGCGGATGCCTGCGGTCAGTTCCAGATCCTTGCCTCCGAGATCGAAGGTGTAGCTCAGCTCGCCGAAGAAGGCGGTTTCCCTGGTGTTGTAGCGGATCTGGTTGTAGTTGTAGTTCTTGGTGCCGTCGCCGTAGAGATCGAGACCAATCTGGGTCGGGTCGCCGAGGCCCCAGTAATAGCCCCACAGGTACTCTGCGATGGCGCGGCTGCGGTCGTCGCTGGCGTGATACTGCCACTGGCCGTTGGGCGTGCTCTTCCATTCTTTTTCGTCGTAGAAGGCGCCGAGCGTCCACTGCAGCTGGCTGTCGGTATTCGACAGCAGGCGCATCTCGTGGGAAGTGCGATCGTAGCCGTCGTCGTTGATGATCCAGGTGCGGAACAGATCGTTGGCGTCGTTGCGCGACCAGTTGTCGAGCGACGCGAAGGCGTACTCCTGCAGCGAGCCCGCGTATACGAAATCCGCGAACGGCAGCAGATTGTCCTTTTCCACGCGCAGGGAGAAGACCTGATACTCCTCCTCCTCCCAGGGATCGAGGGATTCCCACACCGTGAATTTTGGATCGTGCCCGGAAACCGGCTTGCCCGTGCGGCAGGCCGGCCGCTCGTCGGCTTCATTGGGACATTCGGGGAAGCTGAGTGCCACGTCGTAGCCGTAGATGGCGTCGGGGTTCTCGGTCAGGATCGCCTCGTAGTAGTAACCGGGCTGCGAGCGGTCGGCGTAATCGTAGCCGGAGGTTTTTTCCTTGTCGTTGATATAGGTCAGGTTGATGTTCCAGTCCTCCGACGGCTGGAACATCAACTGTGCACGCAGGAAGCGATCCGTTTCCTCGCCGTTATCACCAGTGTTGGTGTTGAGGATCTTGCCCTCCTTGTCGCCGAAGCTGCCGATCACCCGCGCGGCTACTGTATCGGAAATCGGTATGTTGACGCCGGCATAAAGGCGCTTACCGACGCCCGGGCGGTTGTCCTCCTGCTCGACTGCTGTGGCACCGAATACGGAGAAGGCACCCAGCTCCGGTTTGTTGGTGACCACGCGCACAGTACCGCCAATGGCGTTGGAGCCATAGAGGGTGCCCTGGGGACCGCGCAGCACTTCGACGCGCTGCACATCGAACAGATCGCTGGAATCAAACGGAATGTCATCGGTCCAGGCACTGGTGGTGCCGGGCGCGGCCTCGTTGCTCCCGGACAGGCCGCGCAGAATCAGTTCGCCGCGCGGATTGGCCGCACCGGCAACCGTGCGATAGATATCCTCTTTCTTGAACAGATTGCGCGCGAGGATTTCCTGTTCGCCTACCGCGGCGATATTCATCGGCACCTCAACCAGCGACTCCTCCCTTTTGCGCGCCGTTACTATCACCTCCTCTATGGACGATGACGCTGAATGAGTGTCTTGCGCCACGGCCACCTGCACGGACGCTGCTATGCCGATCTGCACCGCAACGCTGACAGGATTTCTGAACCACTTCACTGGACCTTTGGACATCGGATTTTCCTCGTAAGGTTTTTTATTTTTTACTGCCTCTGACGGAACTCAATGCCGGGCCGCGAGGCCCTACCGGGAGCACTTATGCCCGAGCCCGGATAAACTTTTCACGAGAAACTCACCGGGCATTTGTTACTTCCATTACCAGCGCCGGCTCGCGCACGTCTTCCATGTCTTCATCGCCGATGCGCACTATCTTGAAATTCGCGAAGCCGTAGGCCATCGCCATCAGCGGGTTGATCAGGTTCAGGAAGGCGTAGGGCGCGTAAGCCAGGGTGGGTACGCCCAGGGTGGCGGCCATAAATGCGCCGCAGGTATTCCACGGCACCAGCGCGGAGGTCATGGTGCCGGCGTCCTCGAGGGTGCGGGACAGGTTCTGCGGCGCCAGGCCGCGGCGCTTGAACTCGGCGCGGAACATGCGCCCGGGCAGCACGATGGCCATGTACTGGTCGGAGCCGACGATGTTCATGCCGAGGGCGGTGGCCACGGTGGTGGCGATCAGCGAGCCGGTGCCGCGCACCTGTTTCAGCAGCACCTGCACCAGTCGCTGCAGCAGCCCGGTGTGTTCCATCACCGCGCCGAAACTCATGGCGGCGAGAATGAGCCAAACGGTGTTGACCATGCTGGTCATGCCACCGCGGGACAGCAGGCTGTCGAGCACGTCATCGCCGGTCGCGGACACATAGCCGCTGGACATGGCCTGCCAAATGGCGAGCGCGGTTGCGCGCCAGCCCGGTCCGGTGCTTTCGCCGGCGAAGCGGTTCAGCGCCTCTGGCTGGTAGACGATGGCCACCAGCGCGCCGGTGAGGGCACCCAGGAGTATCGCGGGGTAGGCGGGCACCTTGCGCAGTGCCAGACCGAGCACCACCAGCAGTGGCAGGAAGGTCGGCCAGCCGATATTGAACTGGCTTTGCAGCAGTTCGCGACTGCGCGCGATGGTCTCCGCACTGCCGTCACCGTCGGTGCCGAGCGCCAGCCAGGTGAACAGCACCAGCGCGATCAGGAACGAGGGCACCGTGGTCCACAGCATGTGGCGGATATGGGTGAACAGGTCGGTGCCGGCCATGGCCGGTGCCAGGTTGGTGGTGTCGGAAAGCGGCGACATCTTGTCGCCGAAGTAGGCCCCGGAGATCACCGCGCCGGCGGTGATCGGCAGCGACAGTCCCATCACATGGGCCACGCCCAGCAGGGCAATACCGACGGTACCGGCGGTGGTCCAGGAGCTGCCGATGGACACGGCCACCAGCGCGCACACAACCATGGCGACCGGGTAGAGCCAGTGCGGGTCCAGCAGGCCGAGGCCGTAGTAGATCAGTGCCGGAGCGGTGCCGCTCACCATCCAGGCGCCGATCATGGTGCCGACCATCAGCAGGATCAGGCACGCGTTCATCGACAGGCTGATGCCGTGCACCATCGCCTTTTCCAGTTCCGCCCAGCTCTGCCCGCGCACCAGGCCGATCAGTGCGGCGGCGGCGGCGGCCAGGAACAGCGCCAGCTGGTTGGGACCGGACGAGGACCCGTCACCGAACAGGTTGACGGACAGGCCCAGCAGGCCGATCAATACCAGCAGCGGCACCAGTGCCAGCCACAGCGGAATTTGGTTTGCGGGCTTGTTCATCGCAATGCCTCTGTTATGGATTCAACAAAATGTTCGCGCGCTCAGCCGCGCTTTTTCAGCAGGTACTGGCCGTACCAGTCCAGGTTGCGCTGCATACGGTCCGCCAGGTAACTGGGGACGTTGAGGCCGTGGTTCTGCCCGGGGTAGATCACCAGCTGCGAGTCCACCTTCAGCGAGCGAAGCGCCTGGTACATCTGCTCGGCGCCGAGGCAGGGCACATTGCGGTCCTTCTCCGCGCACTGGTACAGGGTGGGGGTGGTGATGCGGTCCGCGTGCAGGAAGGGGTAGCTGACCCGCGCGTAGTTATCGAAGTTCTCCCACGGGGTGCCCAGCTCCAGCTCGTATTCGCGGCTGTACTGGTCGTGGCCGTAGCTGCCGAGCACATTGGCCACGCCGGCGCCACTGATGGCGGCCTTGAAACGGGTGTCGCTGCCGATCAGGAAGTTGGTGAGGATGCCGCCGTAACTCCAGCCGCCGAGTCCCAGGCGCTCTTTATCCGCGATGCCGAGGTCCACCAGATGATCGACGCCGGCGAGCACATCCTTGACGTCGGCCTCGCCCCAGCTGGCATAAATTGCGCGCGAGAAATCGAAACCGCGGCCGGAGGAACCGCGCGGGTTCACTGCCAGCACCGCGTAGCCGGCTGCCGCGTACAGCTGCCAGTCGTACATGAATTCATGGGAGAACTGGTACACCGGGCCGCCGTGCACGCGCACGATGGTGGGGTATTTCTTGCCGGGCTGGTAACCGACCGGCTTCACCAGCAGCGCCTCGATGTTGTGGCCCTCGCTGTCGAAGCGCAGCTCCTCACTCGCCTGGAGTTGTACCTGGTTCAGGAACGAATTGTGGTCGGCGAGGGTGCGCGGTTTGGCTTCCACGCTCTCGATAAAAAACGGGCGGGTGTCGGTGGAGACCAGCTCCGCCAGGCGGCCATTTGGTGCGAGCGCATAGTCGTAGCCGAAGCGCTGGCCCTGGCTCAGGTAATCGATTTTCTCGCTGGCCACATCGATGCGCGCCAGCCAGGTGTTCAGGTTCTGCTCCACCAGCGCGTAGATGGCTTTGCCGTCCGGTGACCAGCGCGGCTTATAAAAGCTGCGGTCGATATGCGCCAGCTTGCGCTCGGTGCCTTTTTCCAGATCGGCGACCACCAGCTGCCAGGGCGCGTAGTAGATCCACTTGTCTTCGCCGCTCTGCAGCCACGCCAGCTGCTTGCCGTCCGGCGACCACACCGGGCGGGATTCCCAGTAGGGGTCCACATCGGTGCCGGCGAAGCTGCTGATGCGCTTGGGTTCGGTGCCGGCCTCGGGGGCCACGGTGTAGACGTCGTAATTGAGGTGGCGATCCGGGTCCGGGCCGGTGCGGGTGACGTAGGCGATGCTGGCACCGTCCGGCGACCAGGACGGTAGCCACACATCCATCGGCGCGCGGGTCAGCTGGGTCAGCTGCTCGCCGTCGAGGCTCAGGGTCCACAGGCGCTGGTAGCGGTTGGTGAGGTAGTCGCGGCCGTCTTCCATGAACTGGAAGCGGTCGATGACCAGCGGCGGTACCGGCTTGTCCTCGCCGCGGCTGTCCTTGCGCACCGGCGGCGGGGCATCTTCGGCGATCAGCGCAAAGCGGCGGCTGTCCGGCGCCCACACAAAATCATTCACGCCGGCGGGCAGGCGGCTCACCTGGCGCGCCTCGCCGCCGGCGGCCGGCATCACGAAAATCTGCGCGCTGCCGTCCTCGCTACCGTCGCCGAGGAACGCCAGCCATTTGCCGTCCGGGCTGTAGGCGGGTGCCCACTCACTGTCGAACTGGGTATTGGTGAGCTGCACCGGCGCGCCGCCGGACCAGTTCGCCCGCCACAGGTCGGACACGCTGGCGTCGCTGTCCAGGTTGTGGCCGCTGACGGTGTAGGCGATGCGCTCGCCGTCCGGGGAAAAGCTCGGCCCGGACAGGTCCTGCAGCCGGTGCATGTCCGCCATTTCGAACGGCCGCAGCGACTGCGCCGCCTGTGGTGCTACCAGTGGTGCCGCCGCCAGCAGGGCGATCGACAGGATTCCCAGTCGCTTCATGGTTGCTCCTTTATGTGCGTTACTCGGCGCGGGCGGCATAGAAGGCCCGCGCCTTTTGCAGGTAGGCGAGTGTGCGCTCGCGCTCGTTGTCGTTCAGGTATTCGTCGCGCTGGCTCGCGTCGTCGATCACGCGGTCGAGCCACGCGGTGAAATAGGCCGCGTCCGCCGGCGCGCGCTGCGGCGCGCCGTCCACTTCCAGCCACACCGGGTTGGTGGTGGCATAGGGGTACAGGTCCTGCACCCAGGGATGCGGCTGGCCGGCGGCGCGCAGCAGCAGCCAGCCGGAACCGGGGATCTCGATCTCGCCGTCCCAGTCCACCCGCTGTGCCGCCGTCAGGCGTTTGATCACCGCGCCGTTGAACACCAGCTCCAGGTCCTCAAGCGGCACCAGCGAGCGCAGTGCCGCGTCCACTTTTACTTTGCCGGGCTGCTGCAGCCGCACGCTGTGCCCGGGCAGCTGGCCGTTCACGCGCAGGCCGAGCATTGGCCCGTTGCTGACGAAACTCTGTCCCTCGCGGATCGCACGCTTGAGGGATTCCGCATCCCGCGCCGCGCCCTGCAGGAAGATGCGGTTCAGGCCCACCGGGCCACGCAGGCTGGCGTAGTTGGTCATGGCGTCGGTGCCGGCGCCGGCGGGCACTCGCAGGCCCAGGTTCAGCAGCCGGTACCAGACCTCGGCGGTGGCCTTGTGATCGGCGAAGGACACCACTTCCAGGTAGTCCGTGAGTCCCAGTGCCGCGTCCGCCGGCAGGCTGTGGCTCAGTTTCT
This sequence comes from Microbulbifer sp., assembly GCF_036563125.1. Classification (GTDB taxonomy): domain Bacteria; phylum Pseudomonadota; class Gammaproteobacteria; order Pseudomonadales; family Cellvibrionaceae; genus Microbulbifer. The sequence goes on along the minus strand of NZ_DATCMV010000029.1, from coordinate 13,111 downwards.
TTTCCTTCGCCGGGTCGATGGACCAGTCGAACGGGTGCACATAGCCCACCAGCGCGCCCTGCTTGTGCGCCAGCTCGCTCACCGCGCCGTTGTGCGGGTAGGGCGAGGCCAGCGCGGTGTGGCGGTAGCTGGAAAAGTCCGGGGTCAGGTAGTGGTCGTCCAGGTGCAGCAGGCCCAGGTGGCCCCAGTAACTGGTGTGGTACTCCTGCCCCTGGAAAATGGTGCGGCCGTTATGGTTGAACGGTGCGGTGGAGAAAGCGGCGATATCCGGAATCCGCTGCTCCTTGTTGACGATCAGGTTGTAGCCGATGTCCAGGTCCTCGGCGTTCATCTGGTCGGCGAGGCCCGCGAGCTGCTGGCGGTAGTGGCCGCCGTAATTCATGTGCAGGTGCAGGTCGGCGCTCTGGTGCGGGCCGAATTTGCGCGGCAGCGACAGGTCGCCGAGGTGCAGGCTCAGGGTCTGGGTGTCGGCGGTGACGGTGAGTGTTTGCTGTGCCGGTGCGGTGGCAAAACCGTGCAGCGCGGTGATGGTGAGTTCGCCCTGTGGCACCTGCAGCTCACAGCGTTTCTGGCAGTGGAAGTAGTGGTTTTCGTGGGATTGCTGGCCCGGCTGGAAATAGTCGTCCCCGTGTAGCCAGCCGTTGTTGTGCGCATCTGCCTCGGCGCCGTAGTGGCGTCCGCTGGCGTCCTGCACCATTACCCGCCCGGCGATGGGTTTGCCGTCGGGCCCGGCGAGTTGCAGGGTCAGCTGGGTCATCGGTTGCAGGTAGTGGCGCTGTTTCGCCGCGATGCGTTTGCGCTCACCGCCGATCACCGTCTGTAGCCACAGTTCGGTGCCGCCGGCTTCGTTGCTGATGTAGACAATCTGTTCGCCGTCCGGCGACCAGCGCTGCTGGCGCAGGTCGAATTCGCCGAAGGTCAGCGGCAGCGGCGACTGGCCGCTGGGGGTGGTGAGCCACAGCTGGTGCCACTGGCGGCCCTGGTAGCTGGCGTACAGCAGGCGCTTGCCGTCCGGCGCCATCTCCGGTTTGGCGGCCCAGGTGGTCTCTTCCACCAGGATTTTCTGGCGGTCGGCGGGGTTGTCCACCGCCACCGACCACAAGTCGCCGCTGCCCCAGGCCACCTCGGTGTTGGCCAGGTAATAGATGCGCTGGCCATCCGGGCTCCAGCTCGGGTTGATCGCGTGGTCGGTGGGACCGTAGTAGTAGCGGTCGATATCGCTCTGGCGCGGCGCCAGCAGCGGGCGCACGTCGCCAAGCCCGCTCTCCCCCAGCTCGGCGACAAACAGGTTGAAGTGGCCGCCGTCGCGGCTGGAGGTGAACACCAGGCGCTTGCCGTCCGGGGAGAAGCGCGGCTCCAAATTCGCGGCGCCGGTGCGGGTCAACTGGCGGCTCTCGAGGCTGTCGAGGTCGAGGCGCCAAAGCTCCAGCGCGTCGCCATCGGCGCGGGTGTAGATGGCGTAGCGGCCGTCGGGGGAAACCTCCGGCTGGTAGTCGTAACCGGGCCCCGCGGTGAGCTGCCAGGCCTCGTCGCTGTCCAGGGCTTGCCGCCACAGGCTGCCGGCCATGCTGTACAGCAGCGCCTTGCCGTCCGGCGTAAACGCCGCCTGGCCGGGGCCGCTGGTGAGCTGCGGAATATACATCTCGCGCCAGTAGTAACTGTGCGGATGGTCCACGTGGGCGAGCACCGGCGCGCGCGCCGGTACATTTGCCTGTTGCGCGATGTCGGACTGCACTGTACCGGACTGCGCGGTGGCAATGGCTGCCGGCAGCAGTGCTGCCAGCAGGGTCAGGGAGCGGGTCGTCATTATTGTTTTCCCGGTCATGTGGTTGGAAACCTAGCCCACCAGTGCCTCCGCCAGGCTGGTCTCGATCATTTCCAGTGCTTCATCCACCTGCGCGCGGGTCACGCACAGCGGCGGCATAAAGCGCAGGGTGCTCTGGCCGCAGGAAAGCAGCAGCAGGCCATTGTGGTAGGCGCGGGTGATCAGGCGATCGCACAGTTCCTTGGCCGGTTCCTTGCTGTCGCGGTCGGTGACCAGCTCCATGCCGATCATCAGGCCGCGGCCGCGCACCTCACCGATGCAGTCGACACGGCCCTGCAGCTCGCGCAGGCGCTCGATAAAGTAGGCACCGACTTTTGCGGCGTTGTCTGCGTATTCCTGTTCCACCAGGTCCAGCGTCGCCAGTGCGGCGGCACAGCACAGCGGGTTGCCGCCATAGGTGTTGCCGTGGGCACCGCGCGGCCACTTGGCCATATGTTCCTTTTTCGACACCACAAGGCCGATCGGCATGCCGGAGCCCAGGCCCTTGGCCAGGCACATGATGTCCGGGGCCACGTCCCAGTGCTGCGCTGCAAACATCTTGCCGGTGCGGCCGACGCCGGACTGCACCTCGTCAAAAATCAGCATGATGCCGTGGCGATCGCACAGGTCGCGCAGCCCCTGCAGGAAGCCGTCCGGTGGCACGATGTAGCCACCCTCGCCCTGGATCGGTTCTACCAAGATGCCGGCCACCTCGTTGGCGGGGACATTGGACTGGAACAGCACCTGTTCCAGATAATCCAGCACCGCCTTGCCCTGGTCGTCGCCCGCCAGCAGCGGGCGGTAATTGTTGGGGAAGGGGATGTGGGTGACCCCGGCCATGGTGGGGAAGAAACCCTTCTGCTGGGTGTACTTGCTGGAGGTAAACGCCAGCGAACCCATGGTGCGGCCGTGGAAGCCGCCGAGGAAACCGATAAAGCGCGAGCGCCCGGTGACATAGCGCGCGAGCTTGAGCGCGCCTTCCACCGCCTCGGTGCCGCTCTGGCACATGAAGGACAGCACCTCGCCCATGTGCGACAGCTCGTTGACGCGCTCGCCCAGGCGCACCTGGTGCTCGTGCCAGTAGTCGCTGGAAATATGCAGGAACTGGTCGGCGGCGCCCTTGATCGCCTCGACCACTGCGGGGTGGCGGTGGCCGGTGGAGCACACCGCAATGCCGGCGGCGAAGTCGAGGAAGCGGTTGCCGTCCACATCCCACACGTCACAGCCTTCGCCGTGGGACATCACAAACGGGTAATCGCGCGGGTAGGAGGGCGACACCACTTTGCTGTCGCGCTCGATCATCGCCTGCGCCTTGGGGCCGGGCAGGGGGGTGACAATGCGTTTGTTATTGTTCATATCCGAATCCTTATACTGCATTGGATGAATTGGGTGCCAGATGAATTTTCACCGGCGTGGCGTGCGCAATACGGGTGCGCTCGTTGAGGGCGCGCAGCTGCGCGAGTTCGGTTGCCGTGGGCGGCGCCAGCAATTGCAGCTGCTCGGCGACCTGCAGTGGCCAGCCGCAGGCGGCGACCGCCGCCGCCGGATCCACCCCGGGGTAGATATCGGTGAGCACCAGTTCGTCGCTGTCCGGATGCGGGCGCAGCACACCGAAATCGGTGATCACCGCCTGCGGGCCGCGCCCGGGATAGCCCCTGGCGGCGCGTTCGCCGCGGCCGCCCAGAAAACCGCTGCTGGTGCGAAAGCCCAGCTCGCTGACGAAACTCTTCGGCGACATGCGCATGATCACCAGCACGCTGCTGGCGTGGGTGGCGATCTCCGGTGCGCCGCCGGCGCCGGGCAGGCGCACCTTGGGATCGTCGTAGGCACCGATGACGGTGCTGTTCAGATTGCCGAAGCGGTCGATCTGCGCCGCGCCGAGGAAGCCCAGGTCCACGCGCCCGGCCTGCAGGTAGTGGGTGAAAATCTCCGGCAGCGGGATCACCACCTCGGCGGTTTCCGCCAGTTCGCCGTCGCCGATCGACAGCGGCAGCACCCGCGGCTTGGTGCCCACGGTGCCGGATTCGTAGATCAGCACCAGGTTGGGGGCGTGCAGCTCGCGCGCCAGGTTGCAGGCGGCGCTCGGCAAGCCGATGCCGACGAAACACACGGCGCCGTCGCGGAGCTGGCGCGCCGCGGTCACCGTCATCATTTCGTCCTGGGTGTAGTGAATGTCTGCAGCTGGCTGGCTCATGCGGCGACCCCCAGCTTGTGTAGCAGCGCCGAGTGGTCGGGGCTGTCGAGCACGTGGCGGTTCATCCAGCTGAGAAAGGTTTCGCGCTCGCGCGCAATCGCATCCCAGGCCTGGTAGAAGCTGTTGTCGCGGGGGTAGTAGCCCTGCGCATACGACGGATAGGCGCCGCCCGGCACCACCGCAATGGCGTCGATCAGGAAGCTCGGCAGCACGATCGCGTTCATCCCCGCATCCAGGCTCTCCACCTGTTCCTCCACCGTAACCAGCAGCGCACGCGCCGCCAGCGCGGCCTCGCGCGCGGCGCCGGTGATGCCGCGCAGCAGCACGTTGCCGGCGCGATCTGCGCACTGCGCGTGCAGGATGGTCACATCCGGGCGAATCGCCGGCACCGCGGTGAGCGCGGCGCCACTGAACGGACAGGCGATGGCGCGGGTGGCGTCCGGGTTGGCCGTGTATAAATCGGTGTCGCGATAACCCTGCAGCAGGCCGCTGGGTAAACCGGCGGCGCCGGCAGTATAGGCTGCCGCCAGTTCCGCGTGGCTGTATTCACACAGCGCCAGCGGGCGCGGCCAGGCGTTTTCCACCGCGTCGCGCAACCGGTGCAGCGAACCCACACCGGGGTTGCCGCCCCAGGAGAAGGTCAGCTTGCTGGCGCAACCCATGCCGATCAGCTGGTCGTAAATCAGGTCCGGGGTCATCCGCACCAGGTGCAGGTCGCGCCGGCCCTGGCGGATGATCTCGTGGCCGGCGGCAAACGGGATCAGGTGGGTGAAACCCTCCAGCGCCAACTGCTGGCCGTCGCGTACCAGTTCGGCGATGGCGTTACTGAGGCTGACAAACGTTGCCATGGTCTCGCTCCACTCATTCGACGATGGTGTGGGACTGCTCGCGCTGGTACAGCGCGAGATAGTAGAAGGAACCGATGGCCTTGCCGGTAGTGCCGGAACCCTTCCAGCCGCCGAAACACTGGTAGCCGGGCCAGGCGCCGGTGGTGGCGCCCTGCGGGCGGTTCACATAGGTCACGCCGGCCTCGATTTCGTCGAGGAACTGATTTACCTCGCGCTGGTCGCCGTAGATGCCGGCGGTCAGGCCCAGATCGGTGTCATTGGCCAGTTCCAGCGCCTGATCAAAATTGTCGACGCGCGCCAGCAGCAGGATCGGCAGGAACATTTCTTCCCGCCACAGCGGGTGTTCCAGGCTCGCCTCCGCCAGCAGCGGTTCCACGTAATAGCCGTCGCCGCGGTCGTCGAGCTGGCGGCCGCCGTGGAGTATTTCCGCACTGTCGGCCAGCTGTTGCGCGTAGCGCACGTAATTGGCGTGGGCCTGGGCGGTGGTCACCGGTCCCAGCCAGTTCTCGCGCTGGCGCGGGTCGCCGATGTTGAGCTGTGCCAGCTGCGCCCTGATGCGTGCGATCAGTTCGTCCGCCACCGCCGAGTGCACGTACAGTCGCGACAGCGCCGAGCACTTCTGTCCGCCCATGCCGAACGCCGAGCGCACGATGCCGATGGCGGCGCGCTCCAGATCCGCATTGCGGGTGACGATGCAGGGATTCTTGCCGCCCATCTCGGCGATGCACGGGCGCGGGTAGCGCCCGGCCACCATAAAGCGGGAAATCCGCATGCCCACTTCATAGGAGCCGGTAAAGGTCACGCCGGCGGTGGACGGGTGCGCTACCAGCGCGTCACCAATGCGGCTGCCGGGGCCACTCAGGTAGTTGAAAACCCCGGCCGGCAGGCCGGCGCGGTGCAGGCAGTCCGCCAGCAGGCGGCCGGCGAGCGGCGTATGGCTGGCGCCTTTCAGCACCACGGTGTTGCCGGTCACCAGCGCCGCGGCCACCGGGCCGCCGGCCAGCGCCAGTGGGAAGTTAAACGGCACGATCACCACCCAGGCGCCGTAGGGTTTCATCACGCTGCGGTTGGTCGAGGTCCAGTCCGGCAGCGGGTCGTTGGGCAGCATGTGGTCGAAGCCCTGCTGCTCGAAACTGTCAGCGTACACACGGAAAAAGTCGGCGGTCTCCTGCGCTTCTCCCAAAGCCTCGAAACGGTTCTTGCCGGTCTCCAGGGTCAGCGCGGCGGCGAGCCGGTAGACCTCTTCGTCGAGCAGGTCGGCAATGCGGCGCATGATGGCGATGCGCTCGGCCGCGGGGGTGCGCCGCCAGCCCTTGAACGCCACCTGCGCGGCACCCATGGCGGTGTCCACATCGGCGCCGTCGGCCGCGGCAAATTCGCCGAGCACCAGCTCGCGGTCGAGGGGGCTGACGCGGGTGTCGTAGGCTTCCGCCGGGCGGTCCTCGCCGTCGATATACAGATGGAAGCGACCGCCGAGCTCCGCGCTCAGTTCCGCCAGTGCCGCCTCGTAGCGCTGGTGCATTTCCTCCGGCGGATTGAACATGGTCGCGTAGGTGAGTTTGAAGCTCATGTGTTCCCTCTCTTATCGTTATTTCGGGGCTGTTACGTCAGGCCGCCAGTTCCGCGGCCATGGCCGCCAGTAATTCGTCCAGCAGTGCCACCGCATCGACCAGCTGCGCTTCGCTGATTACCAGCGGCGGCGCCAGGATCAGCAGGTTGCCGCGGCTGGCAAAGGACACCCCGGCCTCCATTGCGCGCTTCAGCAAGTTCGTCAGTGCCGGGTGCGCCTGCGGCCACGGCGACAGCGGCGTGCGGTGCGCGCGGTCGCTCACCAGTTCCACCACCGCGAACAAACCGTGGCCGCCGCGCACGTCGCCGATCACCGGGTGGCGCTGTTGCAGTTTCTTGAGCTCCGCAAACAGCGCGGTGCCGAGGGCGCGCGAGCGCGCAATCAGGTTTTCCTCTTCATAGGCGGCAATGGCGGCGACACCGGCGGCGCAGGACAGCGGGTGCCCGCAGTAGGTGAGGCCGGTGTAGAGCATCTCGTGTTCGAGGCGCGCGGAGATTTCCGCCGACAGCACCACCGCACCCAGCGGCAGGTGCGCGCCGGTGAGGCCCTTGGCCACGGTCATCAGGTCCGGGCGCGCATCGGCGCCGTAGCGCTGCCACGCAAACCACTCGCCACAGCGACCGAAACCGCTCATTACCTCGTCGGCGATCAGGTAAATACCGCGCGCGCGGGTCAGCGCGCGCAGTGCCGGCCAGTAGTTGTCGGGGGCGACGATGCCGTTGGTGCCAGCGTTCGGTTCCATCAGTACCGCGGCCACGTTGTCGGCGCCGGCGTCGTCGATCAGTGTCGCCACTTCCAGCGCGGCAAGCTCGCCGCACTCGGACTCGGTCTGGCTGTTGAACGGGCAGTGGTAGGCGTAGGGCGGGTGCGCGTGAATGACGCCAAAGGCCTCGGCATCGACCTGGGCGCGGGTGCGCGCGTCGCCGGACAGGGCCATGGCGGCGTAGCTGGCGCCGTGGTAGGAGCGGTCGCGAGTGATGACTTTGCCGCGGGGTTTGTGCGCGGCCTGGCGGGCGAACTTGATCGCGTTTTCGTTGGCGTCGGCGCCGCCGAGGGTGAAGAACACACGGCCGCCATCGAAGCCGGATTTTTCCAGCAGCGCCTGCGCCAGTGCCGCGCGCGGCTCGGCGCCCCAGGCCGCGGTGACAAAGCACAGCTGTTCGGCCTGTTCGCGAATCGCGCGCACCAGTTTCGGGTGCTGGTGGCCGAGATTGCTGCACTCGGCGAGGCTGCTCATATCCAGGATGCGGCGACCGTCCTCTGCGATCAGCAGGGCGCCTTCGCCGCCGACAATGGTGGGTGCATGCCAGTCTGCCTGCCGGCACCAGCTGTGCAATACCGTTTCCCGTTCGGACTTGATGTCCGCCGAATCCATGCTGTCCTCCGGTAGACGTTCGCAATACGAACATTTATTCTTATTGCGAACGAGTTTAGGGGGCAGTCGATTCGACTGTCAACGGATTCCCCCCCCAGCGTAGGAGAGAGTGGCATGAGCAGCCCAGATGATTTCAACCAGAGCGCGGACTACGTCCAGTCGCTGCACCGCGGGCTGGAGGTGATCCGCGCGTTCAATTCCGAGCGCCCGGCCATGACCCTGTCGGAGCTGGCAGAGTGCACAGGCTTGTCGCGCGCGGTGGTGCGCCGCCTGCTGCTCACGCTGCAGTACCTGGGGTATGTCACCAGCCGCGGGCGACTGTTTTCACTGTCGCCGCGCATTCTCGAACTGGGCTTTGCCTACCTGGGCTCGCTGCCGGTGACCGAACTGGCACAGCCGCTGATGCAGGCGCTGTCGGACCGGGTGGGCGAGTCCTGCTCGCTGTCGGTGCTCGACGGCTGCGACATCGTTTACGTCCAGCGCGTTGCCGTGCGCAAGGTGATGACCGTCAGCCTTGGCGCCGGCGCGCGCCTGCCCGCCTACTGCGCTTCCATGGGCCGCGTGCTGCTGTCGGGACTCGCCGATGCCGAGCTGGACGCGTGGCTGGCGGAGGCGCCGATCGAAGCGCGCACCCCGTATACCGTCACCGAACCGGCGCGCCTGCGCGAGATCATCGCCACTGTGCGCAACCAGGGTTACTGCTACGTCGAGCAGGAACTGGAGCTGGGCCTGTGTTCGCTGTCGGTGCCGGTGCGCGACGGCAGTGGCCGTGTCGCCTACGCGCTGAATATCGGCATGCCCTACGGCGAGGGTGTGCGCGAGCGCGCGCTGGCGGAACTGCTGCCGGAGCTGACGGGCACCGCCGAGGCCATTGGCCGCAGTCTCGCGGCTGCCTATTGAATAAGACGAGTGAAGAGTTACGCGCCACAAAAAATATTCCGGGAGGGTGCGGATGCCATCCCTGTCCGCCCGGTGAGAACACAACAATAAATCCGATCAGGAGCCTTCCAATGTCACATGCAACGTCTCAAACACGGTCCCGCGTCACCCGTTTTGCGCGCCCGCTGCTGCTGGCGGCCATGGCCGCGATGCCGCTCGGGCTTCCCGCCCTGGCGAGTGCCGAGGAGGTGTGGATCAAGGCCGGGCAGCTGCTCGATGTGCGCAGTGGCAAGCTGCTGGCCGAACAGGTGATTCGTGTCGAGGACGGGGTTATCCGCTCCGTCGGCCGCGAGGCAGTCCCGGAAGGCGCCAAGGTGATCGATTTCAGTGACAGCACCGTGCTGCCGGGGCTGATCGATGCGCACGTGCACCTGGGGGCGGATGCCTACAGCGGCGCCTACAGTTTTGTCACCATTTCTGTGCCATCGCAGTCGATCACCGCCACCGCTAACGCGCTCACCACCCTCAAGGCCGGCTTCACCACCGTGCGCAGCGCCGGCGAAAACAACTATGTGGACGTGGCCCTGCGCGACGCCATCAACAAGGGCGAAGTACCTGGCCCGCGTATTCTGGCCGCGGGTAACTTCCTCGGCATGACCGGCGGCCACTGCGACACCAACCTGCTGGCGCAGGAATTCAAGCACCGCGACGGCGGTGTGGCCGATGGCCCCTGGGCGCTGCGCGCGAAGGTGCGTGAGAACGCCAAGTACGGGGTGGACGTGATCAAGTTCTGCGCTTCCGGCGGCGTGATGACCAAGGGCGACCACCCGGGCACCCAGGAGCTGACCTTTGAAGAAATGAGCGCGATGGTTGATGAGGCCCATCGCATGGGCAAAAAGATCCTCGCCCACGCCCACGGTGCCGACGCGATCAAGACCGCGATCCGCGCCGGTGTGGACTCCATCGAGCACGCCAGCCTGATCGACGCCGAGGGCATTCGCCTGGCTAAGCAGAGCGGCGTTGCGCTGGTGATGGACATCTACAACGACGAGTTCATCCGCGAGGAGGGCCGCAAGGCGGGCCTGCTGGAAGAGACCCTGGAGAAGGAAAAACTGGTGGCGGAAGCGCAGCGCGAGAATTTCCGCCGCGCCCACCGCGCCGGGGTGAAACTGGCCTACGGCACCGACGCCGGTGTGTATCCGCACGGCCAGAATGCACGCCAGCTGAGCTGGATGGTGAAGTACGGCATGAGCCCGGCGGAAGCCATTCGCGCCGCGACCCTGGACGCCGCCGCGCTGCTGGGGCTGGAAAGTGATATCGGCAGCCTGGAGGCGGGCAAGCGCGCCGACCTGATCGCAGTGAAAGGCAATCCGCTGGCGGACGTGGCGGTGCTCGAACAGGTGGATACCGTGGTGCAGTCCGGACGGGTTACCGTGATCAACTGAGGGGGAATGCCATGAAACAACATTGGCGCTCCCTGGTGCTGGCGCTGTGCGCCGGCACCGCCGCCATCGGTGCCGGTATTGGTGCCGGCGTGGGCACGGATAGCGGCGGGGAAAGCAGCGGCGACATCGCCCTGACCCGCCTCCCGTACACACCGGACTCCGGCAGCATCGCGATTCGCTGTGGCCGCCTGATCGACGGGGTTGGCGACACCCCGCTGCTAAACCAGCTGGTGATTATCCGCGACGGCCACATCGCCTCCGTCGCCCCGACGGACAAGCCACCCGCGGACCTGCCGCTGCTGGCACTGCCGAACCACACCTGCCTGCCCGGTCTGATCGACACCCACACCCACCTGGCCGATAGCGGCATCGATTCCGCCGACGTGCTCGACATCCTCACTCCCGAACAGCAATTGCCGCTAAGTCGCGCCAATGCCCGCACCACGCTGTTGGCCGGATTTACCAGCGTGCGCGATATGGGCAGCTACCTGGCGTTCGGGGTCAACGGCATCCGCGATCGCGTCAACGCCGGTGAGGAAATCGGTCCGCGCATCCAGACCTCCGCTTTCTACCTGACGATCCCCGGCGGCGGCGGCGACACCATTGTTCCGGGACGGGCGCCGGAGACGATTCCCGCGGTGCTGCGTGCAGGTGTGGCGCGCGGACCCGAACAGTTTGCCGAGAAGGCCCGTGCGGCCATTGCCGGCGGCGCGGACGTGATCAAGGTGATCGCTTCCGGCGCGGTACTGGCTTACGGCGGCGTGCCCGGTGCGCCGGAAATGACCCGTGAGGAGATCTCCGCGGTGGTGCGCGAGGCCCACGCCGCTGGTCTGAAAGTTGCAGCGCATGCGCATGGCGCGGAATCCATCAAGGACGCCATCCTCGCCGGCGCCGACACCATCGAGCACGCGTCGCTGGCGGATGACGAGGCCATCCGGTTGGCCGCCGCGCACGGTGTGGCCTTCTCCATGGATATCTACGACGGCGATTACATCGCCGAAGTGGGGCGCAAGGAGGGCTGGCCGGAGGAATTTGTGCAGAAGGGCGAAGAGACCACCGAGGCCCAGCGCCAGGTGTTCAGCGCGGCGGTGACCGCCGGCGTGCCGCTGATTTACGGCACCGATTCCGCGGTTTATCCCCACGGCTGGAACGCGCGCCAGTTCAGCTATGCGGTGGCCCGCGGGCAGTCGCCGATGGCGGCGATCCAGTCCGCCACCAGTGTGGCGGCGCGCTTTATGGGTTGGGAAGGTCAGGTAGGCGCGCTCAAGCCGGGACTGCTCGGCGACCTGGTTGCGGTAGAAGGGGACCCGCTGGCGGATATCCGCCGCCTGGAACAGGTGTCACTGGTGGTGAAGGGTGGCCACGTCTTCAAGTGGCAGGAAACCGAATGAGGTGGTTAACGTTGTTTGTGCGGTAATCGCACAAACATTCTTATTGTGAACATTTGTGGATGGAAGTAGTCTTGGACGCAGCTACCAATAATCAAAATGCCAAGCGAAACCCGGTTATGCCTTCAGCAGCTACCCGACCACAGAGTGCCGATAGCGCAGACGCTGCCCAGAGCGCGGACACGGCCCAGAGCACCGACACAGCCCTGCAGCGCATCGCGCAGGAGCTGGCGCGCGAGCCCGCGGCGGCGCTGGCACAACTGCGCGCGCTGCTGGCGGACAATCCGCAGTCGGTCTACGGTCGCCAGCTGCAGGCAGTGGCGCTGCGGCTGCTGGCGCGGGTGCCGGAAGCACTGGCGGTACTTGAACCGCTGGTGCGCGAGCACCCCGGCTTTGCCGAGGCCCAGTACGAGCTGGGACTGTGCCTGCGCGCCCTGGGGCGGCTGGCGGAGTCCGCCGAAGCCCTGCGCCGCGCGGTTACCCTGAGAGGCGACTTTGCCCCGGCGTGGAAATCCCTCGGCGATGCGCTGCTGGCGCTGGATAAAACCGCCGAAGGCGAGGCGGCGCTGGGCCAGTTCGCCGCGCTCACCGCGCGTGACCCGCAACTGCGCCGCGCGCTGCAGGCCCTGCAGCAGGGCCAGCTGGCGCTGGCGGAACAGCTGAGCCGCGACTACCTGAAACGCCGCCCCGCGGATGTCACCGCGATTCGCCTGCTGGCGGAGCTGGGCCTGAAACTCGGGCGCTATGCCGATGCGGAAAAACTGTTGTCGCGCTGCCTGGAACTGGCGCCGGAATTTTTGCTGGCGCGCTACAACTACGCCTTCGCGCTGATTCGCTTGGGCCGCCACGCACAGGCGCTCGACGAACTAGAGCGCCTGCTCAACGCCGAGCCCGACAACCCCAATTACCTGATCCTTAAGGGCGCCACCCTGGTACGCCTGGCCCGCTACGACGAAGCGCTGGCCATCTACGAACAGCTGCTGGCGCAGAGCGACGCGCAGCCACAGGTGCAACTGAGTTACGGCCACACCCTCAAGACCGTCGGCCGCCAGGCCGAGGCGATTGCCGCCTACCGCCGCGCCGCCGCGCTGGACCCGGAGCTGGGAGAAGCGTGGTGGAGCCTCGCCAACCTGAAGACGGTGAAATTCGACACGGTCGATGCCGCGGCGATGCGCGACTGCCTCGCGCAGCCGGCAAAGTCCGTGGAGCAGCGCGCGCAGTTGCTGTTTGCGCTGGGCAAGGCGTGTGAGGACGTGGGGGATTACGCGGAATCGTTCCGGCACTACGCCGACGGCAACCGCCTGCGCCGCGGTACCCTGCACTATTCCGCGCAGGAAAATACCGAGCGCACAGATTCTGCCATCGAGCTGTTTACCCCCCAATTTTTTGCCGCGCGCGCCGACCTCGGTTGCATCGCGTCGGACCCGATTTTTATCGTCGGCCTGCCGCGCTCCGGTTCGACCCTGGTGGAGCAGATCCTCGCCAGCCACTCGCAGATCGAAGGCACCATGGAGCTGCCGGACGTGATCGCGATGGCGCGCCGCCTCGGCGGGCGAAAGGATATGCGGGAACAATCGCGCTATCCCGGTGTGCTGGCGGAACTTTCGC
>NZ_DATCMV010000014.1:0-9952 GCF_036563125.1 Microbulbifer sp. | reverse complement strand
TGCCAAGAAAGGTCTGCGGGCTGCGGTGATTGAGCGCAGCCCAGCGGTGGGCGGCAACTGTACCCACAAGGGCACAATCCCTTCCAAGGCGCTGCGTCACTCCGTCAAGCAGCTGATGCGCTACAACACGCAGCCGGTTTTCCGCGCCCTGGGCGAACCGCGTCGGCTGACGTTCCCGCAGGTGATGGAAACGGTCAACAAGGTAATTTCCTATCAGGTGGAAATGCACACGAGCTTCTATGCGCGCAATCGTGTGGACCTGATCGTTGGCGACGCCCAATTCAAGGATGCCAACAGTATCGTGGTACAGCTGGCGGACGGTGCGCGGGAAATCATCACCGCGGAAAAATTCGTCATTGCCACCGGCTCCCGTCCTTATCGTCCGGCGGATGTGGATTTCAATCACCCGCGTATTTACGACAGCGATACCATTCTGGAAATGGAGCACACCCCGCAGGCGATCATCATCTACGGTGCGGGTGTTATCGGCTGCGAATACGCCTCCATCTTTGCCGCCCTCGGTATGAAAGTGGATCTGATCAACAGCCGCGGCCACCTGCTGGAATTCCTCGACGACGAAATTTCCGATGCGCTCAGCTACCACCTGCGGGATATGGGCGTGACGGTTCGTCACCGCGAAGAGTACGCGCGGGTAGTGGGAACCGATCGCGGCGTGACCATGGAAATGCAATCCGGCAAGCGGATTTCCGCCGATGCGCTGCTGTGGTGTAACGGCCGCTCCGGCAACACCGGTTCACTCGGTCTGGAAAATATCGGCCTCGAGGCCAACCACCGCGGCCAGTTGGCGGTGGATGATCATTACTGCACCGCGGTGGAAAACATTTTTGCGGTGGGTGATGTGATTGGCTGGCCGAGCCTGGCCAGTGCTTCCTACGACCAGGGCCGCGCTGCCGCGGAAGCCATTGCCGGGCGCGAGCATCGTGTGATTGAGGATGCACCGACGGGGATTTACACCCTGCCGGAGATTTCTTCCGTGGGCAAAACCGAAAGCGAACTGACCAAGGCCAAAGTCCCGTACGAGGTTGGGCGCGCGTTGTTCAAGCACACCGCACGGGCACAGATTTCCGGCGAGCGTGTCGGCATGCTGAAGATCCTGTTCCATATCGAGACCCGCGAGATTCTCGGTATTCACTGCTTCGGCGCCGAGGCGGCGGAGATCGTGCACATCGGCCAGGCCATCATGAAACAGCCGGCACCGAACAACTCGATCGATTTCTTTGTGAACACGACCTTCAACTATCCGACCATGGCAGAGGCATACCGTACTGCGGCACTGGACGGGCTGAACCGGATTACACGGTTATGAGCGAACCATCCCCAGCAGAGTTCCGTTCACTGGTAGAAGGGATATTCAGCGATATCCCTTTTGTTCAGGAAATCGGTCTCAAATTGCATGATTTCGATCTGGAAAAACAGACGCTGTCCGCAAAGTTTGTGCGCAAGCCGCAGCTTATCGGCAATCATTTCCAGAACATCCTGCACGGCGGCGTGATGGCCACCGCACTGGATACCGTTGGCGGGCTCACTGCCATGGTGGCGGCCTACGATCGCATGGGCGGTGCCATCGACTGGGACGAAAAAATCCAGCGGCTGGTCCGTCTGGGGACGGTGGATATGCGGGTGGATTACCTGAAGCCCGGACGTGGCGAAAGTTTTATCTGTCACGGCTCGGTGTTGCGGGTGGGGAACAAGTTGGTGGTGACGCGGATGGAGCTGTACAACGACTCTGACGAATTGATTTCCACCGGTACGGCGACATTCCTCTACTGACTTCCGCCATTCGGCTGGACTTCAGACCTGGAGACGAAAAAAGCGCGCTTATTTTGCATAAGCGCGCTTTTTTATTGGGACCGGATAAGTTCGGAAGCTTAACCGTGGTGTTTGGCCACGGTGTGCAGAACCCGGTCGTTCTCAAAGTAAACGAAGAAATCGGCGTACTCCCAGCGGGTGATTGCCGGCGTTCCGACCGGACCCTGAATGGAGATGGGCTCACCGAGTTCCTGGTTCACCTGGTCCTGTTTCTTGCCGCGCAGGTGGGAGGTCTCGGCGACCTGGCCCTGGCTGCCCACAGGCACTTCAATGGTCTCTGCCTGGGCGGCAGTGGTGAAAACAGCGATGCCGACGAGGCCCGCCAGTGTCAGGTTGCGCAGAGCAGGTGATGAGAACATGTGGGCTCTCCCGTTGAATTATTCGATTTGTCAGGCATTAAAGCAGATATTCTGCCGAAACATGCGGCATTCTTCACGTTTTTCCTTTCATTGAATCGCTTTGCCTTGCGGAGCCAATGCCGTGCCCGGTGCCTCCGCGAATCCTTGTGCTAGGCTGAAATTCGAACACGACTGATCGGGCAGTCACCAATGCGGTTTGCGCACTTTTTTTCCACGGCCGGGTTGCTGGTCGGTACCACCTTTTTCGCGCTGTCCCTGACCCCCTCGCTGATCCCTCGCGAGGGGGTGGTGCAGGGCGTTATCTCCGGCTGCTCATTTGCGGCCGGTTACGGGGTGGGCGTCTTCCTTGCCTGGTTGTGGCGGTTTATGGAATTGCCGGCGGTGCACGGCCGACCGCGCAATATCCTGCGCTGGGTTGCCAGCATATTCTGCATTCTGCTGGCGCTGGGGTTTCTGTGGCAGGCGGCCACATGGCAGAACACGGTGCGCGGTCTTATGGGGCTTGAGGACGCACCGGGGGTCAGGCCGCTGACCATTGCGCTGGTCTCCGCGCTGGTGTTTCTGGTGCTGCTGTCGATCGCCAGGCTGTTCCGGCATCTTTTTTACTTTCTCTCGGGCAAGCTCGAACGGCGTGCGCCGCGCCGCCTGTCCATGCTGTTGGGGCTGCTGGCGGCGGTGGCTCTGTTCTGGGCAGGCTTCAACGACGTGATTCTTACCGCCGCGTTGAAGCGCGTGGACCGTATCTACCAGCAGCTGGATACCCGGATTGCGCCGGATATGGCGGAGCCCACAGATCCAATGATCCCCGGGAGTGCCGCGTCGCTGGTGCGCTGGCAGGACATGGGGCATCAGGGGCGGCGTTACCTGGTCCTCGGCCCCAAGGCCAAAGACATCGCAGAGGTGACCGGCAGCGCCAAAGACCCGATTCGCGTATATGTCGGCCTGAACGCCGCGGAGACGCCAGCGGCGCGCGCAGAACTCGCGCTGAAAGAGCTGAAGCGGGTAGGGGGCTTTGAGCGTCCGTACCTGATCCTGATCACCCCGACCGGTACCGGCTGGGTGGACCCGGGCGCTATCAATTCCATTGAATACCTATTGGGGGGCGATGTCGCCAGCGTTGCCGCGCAGTACTCCTACCTGCCGAGCCCGATCGCGCTGATGACCGAGGATGCCTACGGCCGTGAAACGGCGCAGGCGCTGTTCCAGGCGGTCTACGGCCACTGGAGTGCGCTGCCGCGGGAAACCCGGCCCAAGCTATTCCTGTTCGGGCTGAGCCTGGGGGCACTCAATTCCGACCGCTCCTTCGACTTCTACGACATCATCAACGATCCGTTCCACGGCGCCCTGTGGGCGGGCCCGCCATTTCGCAGTGACACCTGGCGCGAGGTCACCAAAGACCGCGATGCGGGTTCACCGGCCTGGTTGCCGCTGTTTCGCGACGGGGCGGTGGTGCGCTTTGGCAACCATTTTGGCGGCTATGAAACCGGTAGCGCGCCCTGGGGAAACTTCCGTCTCGCCTACTTGCAGCACGGCAGTGATCCCATCGTATTTTTTGAGCCGGAGGCGGCTTACCGGAAGCCGGCGTGGATGGCAAAGCCGCGGGCTCCTGACGTTTCCCCGGATCTGCAGTGGTACCCGATCGTGACCATGTTGCAGCTGGCGATGGACATGCACGCGGGCATTGCGCCCATGGGTTTCGGGCACAGCTACGCGCCCGCAGACTATGTTCACGCCTGGCATCAGCTGGTGGCGCCGCCGGGGTGGGATGAGGCGAAGCTGAAGCTTTTGAACGAAAAGCTGCTCAAATGGAATCCGCGCTGAATCCGGCTGTCAAAACGTTCACGCTGTTGCTGTAACGTGCGTAAATACTTGGATTTCTTGGCGTTTTTCCGCTTAAATCAGCCCCATGATAAAACCAGTCCCCCTCTATATCGGCCTGCGTTACGTGGCCGCCCGCCGCCGGCAGCAGTTCATCTCCTTTATCAATGGTTTCTCCCTGCTGGGTATGGCGCTGGGTGTATTCGCGTTGATCGTGGTGACCTCGGTGATGAACGGGTTTGATCGCGAGCTGAAGACCCGCATCCTGTCGGTGGTGCCGCACGGGTTCGTGGAAAACAAGGAAGGCCTCGAGGATTGGGCCGCCGCCGCAGAGTCCCTGCGCCAGCAACCCCATGTGCTCGCCGCCAGTCCGTTTGTGCGCGGTTTTGCGCTGTTGGGTGCCAACAACCAGTCCCACGGCGTGGAATTCCAGGGCGTGGACCCGCAGGCACTGCGCGAAGTGTCTTCGGTTGGCGAACACATGCTGATGGGCAGCCTGGATGGCCTGCAGTCGCGCAGCTACAACATCGTGCTCGGGCGTATCCTGGCGCGTCAGTTAGGCGTCATTCCCGGCGACAGCGTGATCCTGACCCTGCCGGAAGTCACCATTACCCCCGCCGGTATTTTCCCCCGCACCAAGCGCTTTACCGTGGCCGGTGTTTTCTCCGTGGGTGCGCAGGTGGACCAGAACATGGCGCTGATGCATCTCGACGATGCCGCGCGCCTGTTGCGTATGCCCGGCAAGGTGCAGGGGCTGCAGCTCAAGTTTGACGACATGAACAATGCGCTCGGCGCTGTCGAGGGTTACGCCTCGGCGCTGGGGGAAGGTTTTACCGGTGAAGACTGGAGCCACTCCCAGGGCAGCCTGTTCCAAGCGGTGAAGATGGAAAAAACCGTCGTCACCCTGATGCTGATGATCATTGTGGCGGTGGCCGCATTCAACATTGTTTCCGCGCTGGTGCTGATGGTGGCGGACAAGCGCTCGGACATCGCGGTGCTGCGCACCCTCGGTCTCACATCGCGCCAGATCATGGCGGTGTTTGTGGTGCAGGGCAGCGCCATCGGTATTCTCGGCGCGGTGATCGGCGGGTTACTGGGCACGCTGATCGCACTGAACCTCACCGACCTGGTGTCCTGGATCGAGGACGTGGTCGGCGCACAGATTTTTGATCCGCGGGTCTTCTTTGTCAGTTTCCTGCCTTCTGAATTCCGTGCCGCCGATGCGGTCATGGTATTGAGCGCGGCGATTATCATGAGCCTGCTGGCCACCCTGTTTCCCGCCTGGCGCGCAGCACAGATTGCGCCGGCGGAAGCACTGCGATACGAGTAACAAATAATCAGATGAACAGCCAAGTGGAAATCCATCCCGAAGAGTCACGCCCACAGGCCACCGCGGAAGTGGTGCTGGCCTGTCACGACCTCACCAAAGTCTACCGCCAGGGTGCCAACGAATTGCACGTACTGCGCGGTGTTGAATTGCAGGTGCCGAAAGGGGAGAGGCTGGCGATTGTCGGTGCCTCCGGTTCCGGTAAATCCACCCTGTTGAACCTGCTCGGCGGGCTGGACACACCCAGTACCGGTGAGGTGTGGGTGGGCGGCCAGAATCTGGCATCCCTCAACGCCAACGAGCGCGGCTGGCTGCGCAACAGCAGCCTCGGGTTTGTGTATCAGTTTCACCATCTGCTGAACGAATTTACCGCGCTGGAAAACGTTGCCATGCCGCTGCTGATCGGCAAGCATTCGGTGGCGGAATCCCGCGCGCAAGCGCGCGAAATGCTGGAAGCCGTTGGTCTCGGCCAGCGCCTGGATCACAAGCCGGCACAGCTGTCCGGCGGTGAACGCCAGCGTGTCGCCATCGCTCGCGCGCTGGTGGCCCGTCCGGCCTGTGTGCTGATGGATGAACCCACCGGCAACCTGGACCGCGCAACCGCCCATGAAATTCACAAGCTGATGGATCGCCTCAACGACGAAACCGGTATCAGCTTCGTGATCGTGACCCACGACCCGGATCTCGCCGGTGCGCTGGACCGCTGCCTGCATCTCGTTGACGGCCAGCTGGTGGAAGGCTGGCAGCAGGGCAATTATGTTTAAGCCGCTACCCGCCTTTATCGGCCTGCGCTACGCGGGCGCCCAGCGCGGCGGCGACGACTCTGCCGGCCTGGTGTCGTTCATCTCCGGGCTGTCCATGATCGGCCTGATCCTGGGTGTGGCACTGATGATCGTGGTGATGTCGGTGATGAATGGCTTCGACCGCGAATTGCGCGAGCGTATTCTCGGTATCATGCCCCACGCCACCGTGTACAACGCCAGCCCGCAAATCGACTGGACCGATGTGCGCAACCAGGTGGCGGCGGCAGATGGCGTTACCGCGGCGGCAGAGGTGTGGCAGGTGAACGGCCTTGCGCGCAATGGTCTCGACGTGTCACCGCTGCTGGTGCAGGGCGTGAACCCGGAAACCATCGTCAATGTTTCCACCATCGGTGAATTCCTGCAGCCCGGCAGTTTTGCCGCGCTCACCAGCGATCCCGCGGAACCCGGCATCATTCTCGGCAAAGGTATTGCCGACAAACTGGAAATCGCCGTCGGCGACCAGCTCTCCATCATCGTGCCGCAGAGCGGCAACAGTGACTCCGGTGGCCGCACCGCGGCGCAGCTGGCGGGTTTCAAGGTAGTGGATATTTTCCACTCCGGCACCGCGCTGGATCACTCCCTCGCGCTGGTGGACTGGGCGCAGGCCAGGGCACTGGCGGGCGGCGCCGGTGGTGCGGGCGTGCAGATGCGCGTGAAGAATATGCTGAACTCGTTTGCCGTGTTCCAGAACCTGCTGCGTCAGCTGCCGGTGGAAGGCTTCTACGGCAACGACTGGACCGGCACCCACGGCAACCTGTACCAGGCGATCCAGATGTCGCGCAACCTGGTCAGCCTGCTGGTGTTCCTGATCATCGCGATTGCCGCGTTCAACGTGGTGTCGACCCTGGTGATGGTGGTGATCGACAAACACGGCGATATCGCCATCCTGCGCACCATGGGTGCGAGCACCCGCGAAATCCTGCTCACGTTTGTCAGCCAGGGGGCGCTGGTCGGCCTTGTCGGCGTGCTGGTGGGCGGTTTGCTCGGGGTGGTCGGCTCGCTGCTGGTGACCGATGCGGTATCCGGCCTCGAATCCCTGTTCGGTATCCAGTTCCTCAAGTCCGATGTCTATCCGGTGGACTATCTGCCGTCTGAACTGCAGTGGGGCGATGTAGCACTGGTGGTGGGGGCAGGGTTCGTACTCAGCCTGATTGCCACCCTGTATCCCGCATTGCAGGCGAGCCGCGTGCAGCCGGCGGCGGCACTCCGCCAGGACTTTTGATTCAAAGTATTTGAACGGAAAGGTTTACAAGTAGCAGATTCGGCCCGACGCGTTCGGGCCGAATTGTTTTGATAAGGCCCTTTTAAAGGGCCTTTTTGATGGAGCCCTCAGGGCGTTTCCCGTATCTGGGCTTTGCGCAGTTCCAGTCGCGATTTCCAGCGTTTCACCACATGCCAGCGCCAGATGGCCTGCATGGCAAAGTAGGCGACGGTGGCAAAGAAAATTCCGCTGATCAGCGAGCCGGAAAATAGCGGTAGCCAGATCCTTCCCACTTCCTCCGTAAGCCATTCCCACGACAGCTCGATTTTGAACGGTATCGGCGGGGTGCCCAGTATCCACGCACCCAGCTTGTAGGTGCTGTAGAAGATCGCCGGCATGGTGATCGGGTTGCTGATCCATACCAGCGCCATGGACAGCGGCAGGTTGCAGCGGAACCAGAGTGCCAGCAAGGCGGCAATCAGCATCTGGCCGGGCAGGGGGAGGAAACTGGTGAAAATGCCCACCGCAAAGGCCACGGAAACAGAGTGGCGATTCAGGTGGAACAGGTTGGGGTCGTGCAGCAGTTTGCCAAGAAATCTCAGGCCGTTGTTGGCACGCACTTGTTCGGGAGTTGGCAGCCAGCGCCTGATAACACTCTTAGGCATGATTCAAATCTGCTCACTACTCTCGATTTGTCATTGTCGATGCTGAGACCTTTTGGGTATGCCGTCCCTGACCCTGTAAGAAGTCCGGCCACATAAGGATAGAGTGGCCTGGAGGCATTGCGTGTGCGTCGGCAAACACGGGCCAGCACGGGCGCTATTATGCCTACATCACAATTTCAAGACTACCATTCTCATCGCCGGCGTCGGATTGGTCATTTTATCCCCTGTAACCGGCAACCCTGAGACTGTGTTTTGCGCGTAAACCACCGCTCGGGCCGCACAGGTTCGGTGCAAAGCCGACGCACTGCGCACTTTTTTAGGCGCAGAATGTCAATGTGTTGACATAAATAGCGGTTGACGCTGAAAAAGTGGCCATTTAAGCTTCTGCAACCTATAAAGTGTCGACAATCTAGAAAAGGGTGTCGACAAATCATCACGGTGGGGCAGATGGCGATGGATTCCAACACCGCACTCACACAGTTGGCAGCAGACGGGGCGGACACGCCCAAAGGTACCCGCGGCTCACAGAGCCTGGCGGACCGCCTGTTCTATTCCCTGCGTAAAGACATCGTCGAAGGGCGTATGCCCGCCGGCAGCAAGATCAGCGAGCCGGAACTGGCGCGTCGCTTCGACGCCAGCCGCGGCAGCCTGCGCGAAGCGCTGATGCGCCTGGAATCCCTCGGCCTGCTGGAGCGTAAGGTCAATGTGGGCGCCCGCGTGGTGGACCTCACCGAGCGCGGCCTGCTGGAACTCTACGACGTGCGCGAAGCCCTTGAAGGCATGGCCTGCCGCCTGGCCGCACAGAACCGCTCGGAAGAAGACCTGGTGGAGCTGCGGCAGATGCTGCACCGCCACGAACAGCAGGAAGAGCTGCAGGCGGGCACCGCCTATTTCCAGCCGGAAGGGGATTTCGACTTCCACTTCCGCATTGTGCAGGCCTCCAACAACGACCTGCTGATCGACACCCTCTGCAACCGACTGTATTACCGCGTGCGCATGTATCGCTACCAGCTGGGTATGGCGAGCCCGCGTGCGCACCGCGCTTTCCGCGAACACAGCCACATCATCGACGCCATCGAAGCCGGCGATGGTGAACTGGCAGAAATTCTGATGCGTCGCCATATCCGCGCGTCGCGCAGCAACATCGAAAAGAAACTTACCAACACCGATTAATTCGAGAAACAGGGGCAATCCATGAGCAGACCTGAATCCGCCGGCGCACGTTTCCGCCTGGCTCTGAAAGAAAACCAGCCGCTGCAGGTAGTGGGCACCATCAACGCCTACACCGCGATCATGGCCGAGCGCATCGGCCACCAGGCGATTTACCTGTCCGGCGCGGGCGTTGCCAATGCCTCCTACGGCCTGCCGGACCTCGGCATGACCAGCCTCGATAACGTGCTGGAAGACGTGCGCCGCATTACCGCCGCCACCAGCCTGCCGCTGCTGGTGGACATCGATACCGGCTGGGGTGGTGCGTTCAATATCGCCCGCACCATCAAAGAGATGATCCGCGCCGGCGCCGCCGCTGTGCACATCGAAGACCAGGTAGCGCAGAAGCGCTGTGGTCACCGCCCGAACAAAGAGATCGTTTCCAAAGACGAAATGGTTGACCGCATCAAGGCCGCGGTAGACGCGCGCACCGACGATGACTTCTTCATCATGGCCCGCACCGACGCCTTCGCACAGGAAGGTCTGGAAGCCGCCATCGAGCGCGCCCAGGCGTGCATCGAAGCCGGCGCCGACGGCATCTTCGCCGAAGCCGTGACCGAGCTGGAACACTACCGTGCGTTCAAAGACGCACTGAATGTACCGATTCTTGCCAACATCACCGAGTTCGGCCAGACCAAGCTGTACAACAAGGCAGAACTCGCGGAATCCGGTGCCGACATGGTGCTGTACCCGCTGTCTGCGTTCCGCGCCATGAACAAAGCCGCGGAAAACGTCTATAC
>NZ_DATCMV010000103.1:0-3896 GCF_036563125.1 Microbulbifer sp. | reverse complement strand
CGATATTGTTCCACTGGTGCCTCTGCGTTTTCTTTTCAGAAGCACTAAGTGTGGTCGACGGGGTGAAATTTCAACTTTGCAGGGGTGCGTTTATACTCTGGCGCCTTCTTCTGAGGTCCTGTGGAGAACGCCTGTGGCCCGTATCAAGCGCCGTTATTACACCCTGGTTTTTGCGCTGTTCATGTCGCTGTTTATGTCGACCATGATGTCCGGGGTGATCACCATCATCAATACAGGGGTGACCGAAGGGTTCTTCTCCCGCTGGCTACACGCGGGGCTGGTAGCCTGGGTGGTGGCGTTTCCGCTGATTTCGATCATCGCGCCGGTGGCGCACTGGATTGCGCACAAACTGGTGGAGACGGAATAGTCCCGCGCACTTATCCCTGCGCGGGGCGCTTCAGGACCAGTGGCATCAGGCGGTGTTCGGCTAGAATGCTGCGCGCCTTGGCCATTCTGGAGCGGTCGGTGTAGGGGCCGACGAGTACCCGGTGCCAGGTGCCGCGGCTGTCGCTGGCGGATTCCACCTTGACATCGAGGTTGGCGAGCATCAGCTGCGCACGCAGGCGCTCGGCCTCATCCTTGTCGCGGAAACTGGCGGCCTGGAGGATGTATACCAGGTCCGGCTGCGCCGCTTCTTTTTCCACCGGTTTACTGCCCGCGTCGCTCTCGCGCACCCGAACCTGCTGGTTCTTGGGCGGCGCGACCTTCACTTCACTCTCTTCCAGCAATTTGTAGAAATCGAATTTGGGTTTGGCGTCCGCCGGTGCCTGCGCCTGGGGCGCAGGTTTGGCGCTGGCGACCACCTTGGCTTTTTCGGTCTTGAGGTCGCTCAGCAGGAAGATGAACACCGCAAAGCCGCCGACGAAGTTGCCGAGCACGAACCAGACCCAAGCGGGTTTGCCGGAGGATTGTTGGCGGCGGGTGTTGCGGCGGGCCATGACTGCTCTCTTTAATCGTTTTTGGCGATCTTTCTTCGCGATTATTTTGCGGGCGGAGAATTGTAACGCGTGCGCCGCATGCCGTCAGGCGCACGCGCGGTAGAATCCTAGGAGAGTTCCTGCGCGTCCATATCCACCGCCCAGCGCAGGCGCCGGTTGCGGTTGCCTTCGGCCCACTGGCAGAAGCGCGCGAGCAGTTGCTGCAGCAGGCCGCGCTTGTCGGCGGTGATCTGGATATAGAAGCGGAAGCGGCCGGATTTGCGCTCCAGCAGTGCCGGCACCGGCCCCAGGTACTGCAATTCCGGCGAACCCGGTGCCAGTGCCTCTAAATAGTTGCGCGCGTTGGCGAGAAACTCCTCCGCCCAGCGCGGTTCCTCGCACTCGGCGCGCACCAGCGCCATAGCGCGCACCGGCGGCAGCTGGGCGATCTTGCGCTCTTCCAGCAACTGGCGGGCGAAGGCGCCGTAGCCCCGGTTCAACAGCAATTGCAGTAGCGGGTGCTCGGGGTAGCGGCTCTGTACAAGCACGTGTCCCGGCAGGTCTCCGCGACCGGCGCGACCGGCCACCTGTTCCAGCAGCTGACCCATGCGCTCGGGGGCGCGGAAATCCGCACTGAACAGACCGCCGTCGGCGTCCTGGATGACCACCAGCGTGACCTTGGGCAGGTGGTGGCCCTTGGCCAGCATCTGGGTGCCGAGCAACAGGCAGGGTTCGCCGTTGCGCGCGGGCTCCAGCAACTTGTCCAGCGCCTGCTTGGTGGCGGTGGTGTCGCGATCGACACGGATCACCGGGAAATTGCGGAAGCTGTGAGTAAGGAAGTCCTCACTGCGCTCGGTGCCCGCACCCAGGGCATTGAGGTTGCGGCTGTGGCACTGCGGGCAACTGTGCACCTCGCGCATGCGGTAGTCGCAGTGGTGGCAGCGCAGATGGCGACTGCGGCGGTGCAGGGTGAGCTTTGCGGAGCAGTGTGGGCAGTCGGCGAGCCAGCCGCAGTCATCGCAGGTGAGCGCCGGCGCGTAACCACGGCGGTTGATAAACACCAGCGCCTGTTCACCGCGGTTCAGGGTTTCGCCGATATGCCGCAGCACCTGCGGTGCGAAGCCCTCCTGTAGTTGCTGGTGCAGGGTCGGTACCACACTGATCTGCGGCGGGCGCGCGTTGCCGGCGCGGTGGCGCAGGCGCAGGTGCTGGTAGCGGCCGGACAGCGCGTTGTGCAGGCTCTCCAGCGACGGCGTCGCCGAGCCCAGCAACACCGGCACCCCCGCGCTTTTCGCCAGCACCACGGACAGATCGCGGGCGGAGTAGCGCACCCCGTCCTGCTGCTTGAAGGAGCCATCGTGCTCCTCATCGATCAGGATCACGCCGAGACGCGGCAGCGGCGTGAAGATTGCCGAGCGGGTGCCGATCACGATATCCGCCACACCGCTGGCGGCGGACAGCCAGGCGCGGGCGCGCTCGCCGTCGGCGAGCCCCGAGTGCAGTGCGGCGATGCGAAAATCCGGGAAGCGCGCGGCAATACGGCGCAATGTCTGTGGGGTGAGACCGATTTCCGGTACCAGCAACAGCGCCTGTTCACCCCGGTTGAGGGCGCGCGCCATCAGGCGCAGGTAGACCTCGGTCTTGCCGCTGCCGGTGGTGCCTTCCAATAAAGAGGCACTGAAGCCGCTGGCGGGTACCGCGTCGATCACTTCGCGCTGCTCGTCATTGAGCTCAAGTGCGGCTTGCGGCTCCACGTCTTCCAGTGGCGGCGGCGCGGTGGGGCCGGTTACCCAGTGCGCCAGATTGCGCTCGATCAGCGCCTTGCACACGGTGGCGTTGAGGCCGCGGGCGTTCAGCGCGGTGCGACTCTGGCGACCGGTCTGCAACAGCAGCTGCAGCAGTTCCTGCTGCTTCTTGGCGCGCGCCAGTGCGGTCTCCGGCAGGCCTTTGCCTTCGGTGGTGAGCTCCAGCCACTGCTCCGCCCAGTGATCCGCGGGCTTGCCTTTGCGCAGGGCGACAGGGAGGGCGGCGGCGTAGAGTTCGCCCACCGGGGCCTGGTAGTAATCCGCCGCCCACTGCAGGAACTGGCGGCTGCGTGCGTCAAAGATCGGCTGGCGGTCGATGCACTCGGTGGCGGGTTTCAGCTCGGCGAGTGGCGACTCCGCCACAACGTCCACCAACACCGCCACCAAGTCGCGATTGCCGAACGGCACCAGGAAGCGCTGGCCCGGGCACAGGTCATCGGCACTCATACCCTGGGGCGGCAGGTAGTCGAACAGGCGGCGCAGGGGCACCGGCACCGCGAGGCGCAGGATCGCGCGCACGCCCTCTGGTGCAAATTTGCGCACTTCATGCTGCACGCCTTGTTTCCCCCCCGCTGCGGTCAAGCTGCCTCCAACTGTGTCGTCTCGTTCTGCATATCGGTGTCGTTCGCGAAAGCGCGCTAGTGTACCGGCTCCCGCTTGCGGGTACAGCGGCAGCATCCACTGGCGCCATATCCCACCCGAATTCCATCAATTCTAACGGCAGCACTTGTTAACTCTAAAAATTAAAGTACTCTTCTAAGCATCAACTCTAGAAAATAGAGAACTCTAATTGAGATTGGCGGGAACCGACTCCCAGCGATCGCCCGCGTTATCCACAAGCCGCTTCCACAACATTTATCCACAAAGGAACTGTGACCATGACCGACGTGAACAAACTGCAAAGCGACCTGGACTATATCAGCAGCGCCCTGCGCGAGGACGCTACCGCCGGCGGCATCCCGGCACTGTACTTCCTCTGGGGTACGCTTATCGCCATTGGCTTCAGCCTGCCGGACTTCGCCCCGCAACTGGTGGGACTTTACTGGTTGGTGGCGGGTTTCGGTGGCGGCCTGTTCAGCTGGTGGCTGGGGGCTCGTCAGAGCCGACGCCACGGAGTCAACAATCCCAAACTGGCCCGCCGCTATGGATTGCACTGGTCGCTGATGGGTGCCGC
>NZ_DATCMV010000128.1:0-18571 GCF_036563125.1 Microbulbifer sp. | reverse complement strand
CCGCCAAAGCCGACCTCGAGGCTCCCGCCACAGGCGAAGAACAGCCCCCCGCCGGCAAACTGCCGGAAGGCGTGCGCCCCAAAGCCTACCGCCTCGACCTGACCCTCGACCCGCGCCAGGACCGCTTCCACGGCCAGGTGGAGATCGACATTGAAGTCGACAACCCCACCGACCATATCTGGATGCACGGCAACAACATCGACGTCACCGACATCAAGGGCCTGCTGCCCGGCGCCGACGGCGAGCAGAAAGCCGAGGACAAGGTCGTGCCCGCCCACTACCGGCAGATGCTCGACAGCGGCGTAGTGCGCGTGGACTTTGCCGGCGGCATCCCCGCGGGAGACATCACCCTGCGCATCCAGTACAACGCACCGTTCGACAAAAACCTCGCCGGCCTGTTCAAGGTGGAAGAAAAGGGTGAGGCCTACGCGCTGGCCAAATCCGAATCCATCCAGGCGCGCCGCTACCTGCCCGGCTTCGACGAGCCCGGCCTCAAGGCTACCTACGACATCAGCCTCACCATTCCCAAGGGCTATGTGGCCATCGGCAACGCCCCGGAAATCGGCCGCAGCGACGTAGAGGGCGGCATGGAAAAGGTCACCTTCGCCCAGACCCGCCCCATGTCCACCTACCTGCTGTCCCTTGCGGTGGGTCCGTTCGATGTGGTCGAGCGCCCGGCGATCCCGGCCAATAAATACCGCAAGCACGAGCTGCCACTGCGCGGTTTCGCACGCAAGGGCCGCGGTGACGATCTCAAGTACATCCTCGACGTTACCCCGCAGATGCTGCGCATCTTTGAAGAACAGCTGCAGCGCCCCTACCCGTTCAAGAAGTTCGACATCATCGCCGCGCCCCAGTGGCCAAGCGGTGCCACCGAGCTCTCCGCCGCCATTACCTACCGCGAAGAGCGGATCCTGGTAGAGGGCGATGAACCGGCACCGGGGCTGCGCCTGGCGCTGCTCGGCGTACACGCCCACGAAATGGCCCATATGTGGTTCGGCAACCTGGTCACCCCGCCGTGGTGGGACGACCTGTGGCTGAAGGAAGGCTTTGCCACCTGGGGCACCCCGCTCGCGCTCACCATCATGGAACCGGACGGCGGCCACGACCTGAATGCCGCAGTGAGCGCCATCCGCGCGATGAAGCTGGACTCCCTCGCCAGCACCCGCGCCGTACGTGAGCCGATCACCGACAACAACGATATCCGCAACGCCTACGACGCCATCACCTACTCGAAGAGCCTGGGTGTTATCCACATGGTGGACGAGTATTTCGGTGCGGACACCTTCCGTCCCGCGCTCGGCCGCTACATCGAAACCTTCGCCGACGGCGTCGCCGACTCACCGGACTTCTACAAAGTCATCGGTGAACAGACCAACAGCCCACAGCTCACCGACACCTTCCGCACTTTTGTGGAACAGAAAGGTGTGCCGCAGCTGGACCTGACCCTCGACTGCAATATCGCCGGCGATGCCAAGCTCCACGTCAAACAGGCGCGCTACAAGCCGCTGGGCTCACCGATCCAGGAAGTCGGCCAGCAGTGGAGTATTCCCTTCTGCATGCGCGCCAGCACCGGCGTCAGCCAGTGTGAATTCCTCACCGAAACCGAGCAGACCGTGGATATCTCCGGTGGCACCTGCCCGAAATGGGTGATGCCGAATGTGGACGGCAGCGGCTACTACCGCTTCAATCTGGACGAGAAAAACTGGCAGGCGCTGCTGGCGCAGTTCGAGCAGTTGAGCCCCACCGAACGCCTGAGCCTGATCGACAGCGCCTTCGCCGCCTTCGAAGCGGGCAATCTGCAACCCGCGGTGCTCACCGAGGTGATCCGCCGCTCCGCCAACGCCGACAAGCGCCAGGTGGTGGAAGCCCCGCTCGGCTACCTGTCCAAATACGCCGCGCACTATGTGGACAAGGATCAGGTGGGCAACTGGCAGGCATTTCTCGACAAGCTCTACGGCGGCAAGCTCGCTGCGCTACAGCAACAAAGTGATCCCGATAGCCAACTGCTGTACAGCAGCCTGATCGGTTTCCTGGCGCTGGAAGGCAAGAACCCCAGCGCACGTAAAACCCTGCGCGAAAAAGCCGAACAGTTCACCGGCTTCAACCAGCCGAGAAACGCGGGCGCACTCGATTCCGACCTGTATGAAGCGGCACTCACCGTCGCGGTACAGGACTCCGGCAAGGTGTTTCTCGACCACCTGATCAAGGTCCGCAGCGAACTCGACGACCCGCTGTTCGAAAGTGCCAGCGCCAATGCCATCGGCCGTGTCACCGAGCCTTCGCAGCTGGACACCATCCACAACCTGGCGCTCAGCGACGACATCGGCACACGCGAGGCCTTCGGCCTGATTCGCAATGCACTGGCGGAACCTGCACTGCAGGCGCGCAACTGGCAGTGGCTGCAGGACAATTTCAGCAGTGTGGTAACGAAAATTCCGGAACAGTGGCGCCGCGACACCCCGCGTTTTGCCGCGTATTTCTGCGACCAGCACTCACTGCAACAGGTACAGCTGTTGTTCACCCAGCAACAGAAACTGGTACCGGGCTACGAGCGCGCACTGGCGCAGACCGAGGAGAGTATTAACCTGTGTATGGCCCTGAAGGATAAAGGGCAGCAGCTGATCACCAGCCTGAAATAAGGCGTTCACGCAGCAAAAAAATGGCAGCCTCGGCTGCCATTTTTTTTGCACCTGCAATGGTTGTTAGCGGTTCAGGCAAGCCCCGCCTGAGCCAGCACTTGCTGCATAGGCTGTAACGCCTGCGCCACCCTCTTCCACTTCCCCACAGAAGTCGCGTAAACCGGCTGCCGCACCTGGCTGGCGCTGGCAGTAGCAGTCCCCTGCCGGGTATTCGTATGAAATTCCGCAACCGAGTCTGACCACTGCAGCCCGCAAAAGGCATACAATTGCTGTGTTTCCCGGTCAAAATCATTTACCAGTCGCTCGTAGTGGACATCGAGTACCCGGTCACCCGCCAGAGCCTGCCAGTGCGTCATCAGCGCGCGGTATTTTAGAAAATACCTGGCCAGTTCTTGCTGATCATAAGAAAACGGATAGGCGTTCCTGAACTGGGTCTTGTAAATGGCATAACAGGTATCCATCGCATCGCGACAGAGGTGCACAATTTTGGCCCCGGGCAAAGCCAGTCGAATCAGGCCCACATACAGAAAATTCATAGGGTTCTTATCCAGGATCAACTCCGGGCCTTCCCGGAATACCCTGCCTTTAATTTCCTGTAGGTAGCGCCGTCCCAGCTGCGCAAAATCAATGCCCGCGGCAATCTCTATCGGCCCCCTGTTTGCCGGAACCAATTCACCACTGCACTCGCGCGCGACTTCCCCGACCATTTCCGTAAGCAGGCGTGAAAAAATTCCTGGCTCACCTGCCGACACCACCTGCCCATTAGCACATAAAACCCTGTCGACCAGCGTGGTGCCGGTGCGCGGCATCCCCAGCACAAACACAATTTCGCTGCCCTGTGTCGGCTCGACAGATTTGGCCGCGGTAGTTAAGATCTTGTCGCGAGTAAAAACCCGCATGATTTCATCTATTTTTTCGAGGTCAGTCTCGGGGGCATAACGAATGATGGAGCGGCGCAAGTTACAGGCCCGTTCCAGCATCGCCATGCTTTTTGTATATTCCTCCAGATCTTCATACTCCTTCGCCAGCGCAAAGCACAGCTGGCTCTCACCGGTAGCATCCAAATGGTGATCCTTTAACACCTGCTCCAACTCCGCCACATGATTGTCCGCGCTGGTCTGGCGACGCAGATCCGAGCGGTTCTTGTAGGCTTCCGCATCCACAAGGTTTTGCGCGATGAGATGGTCATACAGCTGTTCAGCGCGCGCCAGTTTGCCCATGGCGCGATTGGCGGCGGCGCAGTTAAACAGTAGCTGGGTATTGTGCGGCTGGAGAAGCAGTGCTTTTTCGTACAGCCGCAGCGATGCTTCATACCCGCCGCAGAGGGAGTAGAAATAAGCAGCCTGGGACAGCGGCTCGATATGTTCGACACAAGAGAAGTCGATTTTATCGAGAGCCTGCAATGCCCGCCGCTGTTGCCCTGACGCAACCAGTATTTTCACAAGATGCAGGCTCGCGCTCACCCACGACCTGGAACCGGCCTCCGCCGCAGCCAGTGCCGATTCGAGAGATTCAATACACGTATCCAGTTGCCCAAGCGCATACTGGATATCCGCCCGCAGCCGCCAGCCATTGACCAGCTCGGGCCGGTCCAGTAACAGCGCGCTTACCAGTACGTCAGCTTGCCGGAATTCCCGCTGCTGATAAGCCTGCAGCGCACGGAGATACCTGTCCTGTGAATTTACCGCTGCCTCGTTCATGGGGCATCCCGATTTATTGGATTTGGACCTAGCATACACAAAAAAGCCGGCCCAGCGGGCCGGCAATCAAGCAAGGTCAACAGAGTGAGAAACGACTAGCGCGTTTGATCCAAAGCGGCATCAGAAAATATAACTACCTGACACACCAATAGTTCGGGGCAGACTGATGTAATCCTTGGAAGAATTGCCAAGGAATCCCTCGCTGGGATCCGTGCCCATATGGCGTTCGGTCAGCAGTCCGGTGACACCATCCTCGTTGAAGATATTTTTGATAAACAGCGTCGCACTCCAGCTCTCGGCAACCAGCGCGGTGTTCGCGCCCCACAGCTGGAAGGCATCAATCTCCGCCGCGGTAACGCCGCTGCCAATCGCGTTTTCCGAATCCGACTGGTAATAACCATTGACGCGGCTCACCCAATCAATTCCATCGCTAAACGCAGTGGTATAGTCGAGGGAGACAGAGAAGGTATTCTCCGCAGTGCTCGGCAAACGCTCTCCGGCACTGGCGATAGTGACACCGGTCGGGGTGATGAAGTCCTTGGTCAGTTCTGCGTCCACATAGGTATAACCCGCGGTGTAGTGAAGCTGGTCACTGAGGTTACCTTCCACCTCCATTTCCAGCCCCTGCACCCGCGCTTCGTCACCATTCATTGCCGCAAAGAAGCCCCACCCCGGGGTAGCGGTATTGAGCTGGGGATCCTGCCAGTCGGTGTAGAACGCCGACACGGTATAGCGCATCAGCCCAGAGGAACCCTTCACGCCCATTTCATAGTTCACCACCGAGTCGGATTCGTAGCGCAGGTAGCCGGGATCTTCCGCATAGAATCCGATGGTGGGCACGGCATTGGCGCCGCCGCGGCGATAGCCTTCGGACACGGTGGCGTAGGCCATGGTGCTAGTCGAAATATCCCAGGCGAGGTTCGCCTTGAACAGGGTGTCGTCGTCTTTGGTTTTAAACGACGCGTCGCCATTGCCGAGGAACGGCCAGATCGGCAGCGACAACTGGGACTCGTTGCTCAGTTCGTTGCTGAAGCTGCGCAGACCAAGGGTCAGGTGCAGCGCGTCGCTCAGGTGGAAGGTGGCTTCGCCAAACAGCGCCTTGTCGACAAAATTCTGGTTGCGACGGAAGTAAAAGTCCTGATCCTGTACATCCGCGCCCCAACCCGCGAGTGTGGTCGCCAGTGGGGTTTCCATATCCCACGGGGTCGGTGCGGCAGCTACATATTCGGCCCAGCCCGGCATGTAGCTGTTCTGGCCGGCATTGGCATCCTGATCCATGTAATAGAATCCGAGCACCCAGTCGACACGCGCATCTTCGGCATTGCTGACGAGTCGGATTTCCTGCACCAATGCGGAGTCATCGTAAAAGCGCTCGGCCCTGGCCAGTGGTCGCGGCGTGCCGTAGTAGAGGTTTTCAAACCAGTTCTGCGCGGCATAAAAACCGGAGTTGTCACTGATGCCGACTCCACTGTGGCTGTAGTCCGCGGTGCTGGAAGTCAGGGTGGCAAAGCCAAGATCCACTTCGACTTCCAGCGCCGTCATGTCCACATCGCGCTCGGAGGGCTCCAGCGTGACCGCACCATTTTCATAATCGTCGTACGATGCCTCCTGCCCGCTCACCCAGTTGCTTCCGCGGGTAACCTGGCGGCGCCCGCCGATATCGTCACTCTGCTGCTGATAGGTCAGCTGGATGCTGGCATTGTCTGCGGGTGTGAACAGCAGCGAGGCGCGGCTGTAAGTGATATCGACATAGTCCGCATCCTCTACACGCCGGAATACCGGTGCGCCATTGGCAATATCGCCATCCACCGCCACGGGTGCACCGCTGGCATCGGTGGCGTAGACGTTGGCGTAATCAACGATGCCGTCGTTATCAATCATCCCCACATTAGCGCGAAACGCCAGTTTGTCCCCTAGAGGAATGTTGATCAGGGCATCGCTGTTCAGGTTGAAGCCCTCTGAACCCTCGGTTTGACTGAGGCTGCTGCCGACTTTCGCCTCGAACTCGCCCATCACCGGCTTATTCATGATGTAGCGCACGGTGCCGGCGAGAGATCCCGATCCGTACAGCGTGCCCTGGGGGCCACGCAGTACTTCCACGCGCTCAATATCCTTGAGCACGAAATTGGCATAGAGCGGTGTATCGTCTACATAGGTGGCTACCGTTCCCACCGCAGACAGCGGTACATCGCCGTTGGCACCGGTATCAATGTTCATACCGCGGATCACTACACCGTTAACGGTGCCGGAATTGCGGTAGCCGCGGTCAACCACGGTGAGACCGGCAATGCTGCGCATCATCTCCGCTGAATCGGTAACCTGACTCGCTTCCAATTCATCGCCGGACACCGCAGAAATATTGTAGGGAATGTCCTGCACGCTCTGTGCGCGCCGCGTTGCCGTCACAATGATTTCTTCTATCGGTTCGGCGCTTTGCGCCAGTGCCAGCTGGGGTGTGCTGAGCAGCGTGCTGGCGGATACCGCCGCGACCGCGGTGGCGAGTGTGGATTTGCTAAACCTCTGCGTGGTCAGTTTTTTCATGATGCCCTCTGCTAGGTCAGGATTTCTTATTTGAAGTGACGTCCGCTGGCATACAGCGCCGGCAATTATTTATGTGATTTTCAAAACCAGTCACTGGCCGCAACCTAACGCCGGTTAGTCTACAACGACTGGTTCCGTGTGTTTCATCCTGTGCAAACGAAACTGTTCAAGCCGTGCCTGGCTACTCGGGGACCTTAAGCTCGCCGAGCTGCTCGAGCGCCGGTGATA
The DNA here is from genome assembly GCF_036563125.1 of Microbulbifer sp. Lineage (GTDB taxonomy): Bacteria > Pseudomonadota > Gammaproteobacteria > Pseudomonadales > Cellvibrionaceae > Microbulbifer. Next base: position 11,460 of record NZ_DATCMV010000128.1, on the reverse strand, counting down.
CCGCGCCGCGCTCATACTGGGGAAACTGCACCCGGCCATCGCGGAAACTTTTCAGGGTCTGGCCCAGACCTTTAATCCCGCGCCTGCGGACCTGGGTAACTTTTTCCAGGTCAACCTCGAAAGTAATTACTTCCTCTTCAACGGATGCCTCGTGAATCGTCTCCCCTTCCGGGCCCACGATGATCGAACGCCCCACCCCCTGGGCGCCGGCGGAGTTCACGTCGACGAAATAGCACTGGTTCACCGCGGCACTGGCTCGCACAATGGAAAGCTCATCCAGGCGATCGATCGTGTCGGTTTTGGTGGGGTGAATAATCACTTCTGCTCCAAGCCACACCAGCGCACGGGTGGTCTCCGGAAACCACATGTCGTAGCAGATCGAGACACCAAAACGCCCCACCTCAGGTATATCGAAAACCACGAATTGGTCGCCGCCAGCAACGCCCTTCTCGTAGGGCAGGAAAGGGTACATCTTGCGATAGCGGGCTATTACCTCACCGGCGGGATTGATCACCGGGGTGGTATTGAACACAGCGCTGCCGCACTTTTCGTACATGGATCCGGGGATCAACCAGATCCCCAGTTCGCGGGCGGTGCGACAAAACGCCTCCTCTTCCGCCGACGGCAGCTCACGCGCATGCTGTGCGCCGACACCGCGCAAGGCCAGCTCGCTCAGCACGACCATCCTGATCCACGGGTAGCGGAGCTTGGTGCGCTGGATCTTGTGCAGCAGCAGTTCCAGGTTATCGGTCTCGTCCAGTTTCAGTTGCAATGCGGCGATTCCGAATCGGCGGGGTTTGGTACTCATCTCTCACCGTGTCCTACATGATTATTCTCGGCTGGATCAATACTGGCGCAGCCGTGCGCTCGGCTATAGGTCCAGATTGGCGCGGGCGATGAGTCCACAAGGGATTTTTGGCCGTATACGGCGAAGTGGCCCCATAAACACCACAAAACTGGCACTATCGTCGGGGCGGTAATAGGTTAGTTTTGGTCCTGCAAATGACCAAGGCTGTGCACAGCGGTAGTCCACGGCTTATTCAAATAACAATAAAGACCCGATTTGGGAGTGATTATGCAAAGCCCAGCGCAACCCGCAGCGACGGAAACCCGGGGTTCAGCGAGCGCCTTGGGCTCGGTATCACTGGCGGGCAACAGCTGGTTGGCGAGTATTTTTCTCGCTTTTCTTTCCTCCGCGGGACTGTATTACGTCAATATTTTTCCGGTGATTGTCGATGCACTGATGGTCGGTGCGGGCTTGAGTGCAGAGCAGGCGGGGCAGATCACCTTTGCCAATACCATCGGTGCGGTGATCGGTGCCTTTACCGTGTCCTGGCTGATCCGCCATATTCCCCGCTGGAAGCTGGCGGCCAGCGTGCTGCTTTGCTGTTCCATCGGCATGGATGTACTGACCATCCAGCTGGCAAATCTCGACCTGCTAATTCCGCTGCGCCTGGTGCACGGCATGCTCGGGGGCGCGCTGGTGGGATTGGGCTTTGCGGTGATCGCCCGCAGTGGCATTGCCGGGCGCAGCTACAGCATGGTGCTGCTGGTGCAGTACACCGGGGGCGCCATCGGCATGGGATTCCTGCCGGCTCTGGTTATCGAAAATGGCCCCTATGTGCCCTTTTACGCGTTGATCACTTTCAGTGTGATCACACTGGTGATGCTACCGCTGATTGCAGATTATCCGTTACCCGAGAAAACGCAGCGCACAGCGAGCACGAACAACACCGAGACCAAACTGCCACTCGGCCCCATCGCCCTCACTCTGGTTGCCCTGTTCTGCTTCCAGTTCGCGAACATGGCGTTGTTTGCGTTTATCTTCGATCTTGGCAAATCCTTCGAATTACCCCTCGGCTTTATCAGCCAGACCCTGTTCTGGGCCAACCTGATCGCCATCAGCGGTGCCGCCCTGGCCGCGGTGACTGGCCAGAGATTTCCTCTGGCAAAACCACTGGCACTGGCTCTGGCGGTGACGGTGCTGGGACTGCTGATGTTCGTTTACAGCGGTGTGCGCGAGATATTCATCATCGCGAATGTGGTGACGGGCATTACCTGGGCGTTCTGTGTGCCGTATTTCCTGACCATGGCTTCGCGCTATGACAGTGCCGGACAGATGGGGGCTTTTGGTGGCTTCGCTTCCAAGCTGGGATTGGCCTGTGGTCCCTTGTTCGCCGGTTATTTTATTACCGGTGGCGGCAGTTATACGCAGTTGATTGTTATGGTGTCGGCCGTGCTCGGCATTTGTTTGATTTCGGTTCCGGCGGCGGCGCGACTCGATCGCACTTCGCCGGTTTAGGGTGATGCCGTCTGGCGGCTAAGGCGAGCAAACCACGGGGAGTTATTCGTTGGCAATTACTGCCGCGTCGATCAGTTTGCCCGCCTCGTTGAACCACTTGATCCGGTGCCCCTCGGCCACCACAAAAAAACTCGCCTTGCGCCCGTAGGACCAGTTGCGCCACTGGCGCACCCACTGGTCGCCATCCAGCCACCAGCGCCCCATATCCGTCTCATCCATTTCCACATCATTGCGGGAGTAACCCAGCATGGTGCCATCCGGCTTGAGTTCAATGCGGTAGGATTCCCCCAGGGTATTGGTACCCAGGAAGACGGCACCGGGCATTTCACGCTGCAAATCGCCGGCGGAGAGCCGCCGTCCGCTGGCGGATTCGAGAGTTTCCTCCTCCGCCTGCAGCTCGCCGTTAATCAGCTTCGCCAACACCCTCACACCGCCCTCGATCTTGTCCGCCTCGATCGCGGAGAAGCCGAGCCGCACCGCGCTGCCATCGCTGACGGCTTCCAGCAGCAGGCCATTCTGCTCTGCACTGATCTGCAACTGCACGGCATCAATATGCTCCGGCAATTCCAGCCAGCACGCGGTGCCACAGCTGGCCCGGCGCACCTTGAGTTTCGGCAGGTGGTACATCAACGCTTCGCCCAGTGCGCTCCAGCGCTCTTTCAGTTGCTGGGTGATTTTGAACAGTGCTGCATCCAGATGCCCGGCGGCAACAAATTTGGCCAGCAGTCGCTGATTGAGCGCGGGTGCGCGCTCCCGCAGGGTATAGCGCAACGCGCGCAGGCGCTGAATCACCGGCTTGGGCGCCACCACAAACGCGAGCTGCATGCCCGGATCTATCACCTTGGGAAACTGGTACAGGTAAATGACCGAACTCCCTCCCTGCATGCTTTTCAGGGGTGGCAGCGGATTACCGTGGTAACAGAAATCATGGTCGCAGTCGTTCTCGACAATCACCGCGCCCTGCTCCCGCGCCTGTTTCAGTAGCAGGCGCCGCCGCTCCAGACTGCTGCTGACCGCGGTAGGGTTGTGCGCGTTGGGTTGCAGATACAAACAGTCGGCCTGCTTGAGGTTTTCATCCAGCAGGGGGCCATCGGCATCCTGCGAGAGCGGCAAGATACGTGCGCCGGTGCGCCGAAAAATTTCCCCCACCTCACCACCGGCAGGTTTGACCAGCGCGAGTGCGCGCTGATTGCCCAACAGTAGTTCACCCAGCAGGTAGCAGGCCTGCTCGATGCCACTGGTCAGCAGCACCTGCCCCGGGTCTACATAAATGCCGCGACGCGGTAATAGGCAGGTACATATCTGTTCCACCAGGTGGCGATCGTCTTCGTTGCTGCCGAGAGTGGCCCACTGGGCCACTTCCCGCCCGGTGAAAATATCCCGGGCGCACTCGCGCCACTCAGCGCCAGGGTATAGACGCGGGTCATATTCATTGCTGACGAAGGGAAACGGATATTGCAGCCAGTTGGCGGGGCGATTTTGCAGCGCGCGGCGATTGACCGACACCGAGTTACAGTGGTCGCGCCAGAAATGGCGATCGTCCTCCTCGCTGTGGGGCAAGCCGCCGCTGTGACTGATCACTCCCTGGCGGGAAACGGTTTCGTTGACGTAGAAGCCGCTGCGCTCGCGCGTAACCAGGAAACCGTCGTCCACCAGCTGCTGATAGGCAATAACGACCGTATTGCGGGCCACCCCCAGCTGCTCCGCCATGCGGCGCGACGAGGGCATTTTGTGGCCAGCAGGGATACTGCCGGACAGTATCCCCTGGATCAGTTTTTCCCGGATCTGCTGTTGCAGGCTTTTTTCCGCGGCAGGATCGAGGACGATCAATGCTTCGCTCATGAGTATTTGATTATCGTTTTTATTGTGCGCAGAAAGAGTTTGCCCCGCATGGGGCTGGCATTCAAGCGCGGGCCAGCAGTCCCGCAATACATATCAATTCAGCCTGCCTCGCGCTTCAGTCTGCTCGATTCAGGTTGCTCTAATCAGTCTGCTTTATGCGCATTGCGTGCCAACTTCCGCAACCGGAATGCCAGCCACACCAGAATCACACCAAACATGATGGCGTAACTGCCGATCAGCCACAGCAGGGCCAGCGCCCCGGCGCCGGGCTTCAACAACAGTACCAGGCCGAAAATCACCGACAGTAAACCCGCAAAAATCAGCAACCACTCGTGCTCGATTTCCTTGCGCAGGCGCACGGCACCGATGATTTCGAAAATGCCGCGCACCAGTGCCCAGGCGCCGATAAAAATCACCAGTACCAGCGCCGTGACCTGGGGATAAAAGAAAGTGACGATCCCGGCGGCGATGCCGGTGATGCCCACGAACAGCAGCCACCACAGCGATGACCGGCTGACCTCACCGCGCCCCTTGATGGCCCCGTAAATGGCGATAATGCCGTCCATCAGTGAATAGACCCCGAACAGGATCACCAGGCTCAACAGGGTAATACCCGGCCACACAAACGTGAGCACACCGAAAAGGATGGCAAACAGGCCGCGCACCAGTGCCACCCACCAGTTGTCGGCCAGGGCGCGCAGCAGCGGGCGGTTGGAAAGGGAAATGGAATTCCTGGTCATGATCACTCCCGACACGTAAAGACCAATTCGCCGGGAGTTATAGGGTGAAGTTGCGCGAATAGCGAATCAGATGAAATGCTGTACCTTGTTTTTGTAGCTGCGGCTCATTTTCAGCCGCTCGCCGTTGTTCAATACCAGGTGGTATTCACCGTTGATGTGGGCACAGATCTCGCGCACCCGCTTCAGGTTGACGATGGTGGAACGGTGGATGCGCTGGAATACCTTCGGGTCCAGCTGCTGCTCCAGTTCCTTCATGGTGATACGCATCACATGGGTTTCACCATTGGCGTGCACACACATGTAGTCGCCGGCGGCGTCGATCCAGTCGATGTCCCGCGCCGGCACCAGGGTAATCTTGCCCGAGTCCTTGATGGCGATTTTTTCCGGGTAGCGGCTGCTGTTGCCGAAGCCTCCTGCAGCCAGTTTCTGCTCCAGTGCCTCGGGGGTTTCCTGGGTGAGGTCAGCCACCGCTTCCAGCAGCTTTTCGCGCTCGGCGGCGAGATGTTCACTGCCGAGCTTGTCGCGCACCCGCTGCAGGGCCAGCGCCAGGCGGTCTTCCTCGATGGGCTTCAGCACATAGTCCACCGCGTTGACCTCGAACGCCTCCACCGCGTACTGGTCGTAGGCGGTTACGAACACGATCTGCGGCATGTCCTGCTTCGGTAACAGCTGTACCAGTTCGAGGCCGGTCACGCCGGGCATCTGGATATCCAGAAACGCCACGTCCGGCCGCAGGGCCTGGATCTGCTCGCGCGCCTCGCGGCCATTGCCACACTCGGCGATTACGTCCACACCGCCGAGATTTTCCAGCCGCAGGCGCAGGCCGCGGCGGGCCAGCGGCTCGTCGTCGACGATGATGACTTTCAGACTGTCGCTATTCACTGATCCACACTCCACTCAACTGTCGCGTCCCATCCATTTCAGGACCGATTATTACGCCCGCTCGCGTCGACTCTGCTCCCGCCATGCGTTCGCTCTACTCCTGTTCGAAAGGAATACGCAGGTGCACCGCAAGCCCGCCCTCCGGGCGATTACAGAAGCGGGTCTTCTGCTCCACACCGTACAGTGCGCGCAGGCGCTCGCAGGTATTGCGGATACCCACGCCGCTGCCGGTGCCCAGCCGCGCCAGTGCCGCTTCCGGAACGCCGGGGCCATTATCGCTCACTTCCAGCAGCAGTTCGCCGGCAAAGACCCGCGCCTTGATGGTGATCTCACCACCCCACTCCCGCTGGGAGATACCGTATTTGATGGCATTTTCCACCAGTGGTTGCAGCAGCAGGCTCGGTACCAGCGCCTTGGGCGCCTCACCGTCGAGATCGACATTCACCTGCAGGCGATCGGCAAAGCGCACCTTCTCGATATCGAGGTAGAGCATCAACGCCTCCACCTCTTTCGCCAGGGTTACCCGCTGCATCGGGTCGTTGTCCAGTGAGTGGCGCAGGAACTGCGACAGGCGTGTCACCATACTGTTGGCGGTCTTGCCGTCCTGATCCAGGATCAGGGTGGAAATGGCGTTCAGGGTATTGAACAGGAAATGGGGGTTCAGCTGGTAGCGCAACATTTTCAGCTGTGACTGGTGCGCAGCTGACTCCGCCTTCAGCGCCTTCTCCTGCTGCAGCAGCGAGGCCTGGTAGTACTTGATGCCGTAGTAGAGCGCCGCCCAGGTCATATAGATAAGGAACGAGTAGGAGAACCAGTAGATGGCGACCACCGCCGGGTGCTCTTCGTTCTCCTTGCCGTACAGCCACAGGGAACCGCCAAACTTGATCGCCGCCCACAGCAGCGCCGCGAGCGCCACCACACCCACGGAACCGACCAGGCGAGTTGCCGGGGGCTTGTCCCACAGACGCTGGAAACCCCGGCGCATCAGCTCCGACAGCATTACGCCCGACGCAGTGGCAACGGCAAGATAGCCGGCGTGCAGCCAGTGGTTCTTCACCCAGAAAAAACTGCCCACAAACGTCAGCAGCGTATAGCCACCCCAGCCACTGCACTGCAGCGCCCAGTACTGGTAGCGCGCAGAGGCCAGTTTTGTCGACAGCCAATTGAAAACCGAAGTGCCCATAATTCTCCAAAATGCGCAGAAAGTGCGCCAATCTGGGAAAATAGCCTAAATGACACGGAGCGTGGACGAAATACCACCAAACGCAGCAATCTGACGTACTGCCGCAGAAAGCGGCTGGAAGCGAGGCATAAATGAACTACTGGCTATTCAAGTCGGAACCGGACGAGTACAGCCTTTCAGACCTGAAGCGGGAGCCTGGTCACACTGGGCGCTGGGACGGTATCCGCAACTACCAGGCGCGGAACTTTTTAAGGGACGCGGTGCGCGAGGGTGACGGGGTGCTGTTCTACCACAGCGCCTGCAAGGTGCCGGCGGTGGTGGGCACCGCGCGCATAGCCCGCAGCGCCTACCCGGACCCGGCGCAGTTCAACCCCGAGAGCAAGTACTGCGACCCGAAGGCTAGCGCGGAAAATCCCCGCTGGTTCTGCGTGGATATCCAGTGGCAGAGCGAATTCCCGCGGCCTGTACCGCTGGCGGAGATCAAGCAGAATCCGGCACTGGAAGAAATGGTGTTGGTGAAACAAGGACGGCTGTCGATACAACCGGTGACCGCGCAGGAGTGGGCGCTGCTGCTTAAGCTCGGCGGCACGCGCTGAAGCCTCTTGTGAAGCGGCGTGTTTACACCACGCCTTTTGTTTGCGCGATCAACAGGCTGAGCAGCGACAGCAGGGTGAGTACACCGACAATCACGACCAACAGCAGAATGGGCCGGAAGGGTTTGCGCTCCACATCGTTGTAGCCACTTTGCAGGTAGCGGTCGACGCGGGCCTGATCCTCATCGGACAGTTTTTTCGGCGCAATTTCGGTCTCTTTTTCGGTCATGGGTTCCCCGGAAAAGTGTCTGTTCATACCGCCGGAGTGTAGGGGCAGGCGCCGCGGGAGGCCAGCGCCTTGCGATAGGTGCACGGGTGGAGGTGCCCAAGCGAAGATCCCCTAGGAAAGCGCCCAAACAAAAAAGCCCCGCAGTGCGGGGCTTTTTTGTTTGCAGGGAACTGGATCAGAACAGTGCGTCTTCGATGTCCATCAGGGTCGCGCTGCCGGCCTGTACACTGGCTGCCAGCGCCTGGGTCTGCGGCAGCAGACGGGCAAAGAAGAAGCGCGCGGTCTTCACCTGGCTGCGGTAGAAGTCCTCGTCCTGCCCGTTGGCCACACTCGCCACCAGGGCCCACATGTAGGCATAGGCGACGAAACCGAACAGGTGCAGGTATTCCACGGAGGCGGCGCCCGCTGCATTCGGGTCCTGCTGTGCCGCCGCGATTACTGCTGCGGTGACTTCTTTCAGGCGCTGCAGCTCTGCGGCAAGCGGCTGGATAAATTCCGCCAGCGCCTCTTTGTCGTTGTTGGCGTCGATGAACGCCTGCACGTCCGCGGCGAACAGATCGAAGAAGGCGCCGCCATTGGCGACGGTCTTGCGGCCGATCAGATCCAGCGCCTGGATGCCGTTGGTGCCCTCGTAGATCTGGGTAATACGCACATCGCGCACCAGCTGCTCCTGGCCCCACTCGCGGATATAGCCGTGACCGCCGAACACCTGCTGGCCGAGCACGGTGCACTCGAGGCCCTTGTCGGTGAAGAAGGCTTTGGCCACCGGGGTGAGCAGCGCCACCATCGCTTCCGCGTGCTGTTTCTCCTCACCTTCACCGTACTTGGAAATATCCAGCCACTTCGCCACGTAAGTGGACAGGGCGCGGCCGCCGCCGATATAGGCTTTCTGGGTCAGCAGCATGCGGCGCACGTCCGGGTGCACGATGATCGGGTCCGCGGCCTTTTCCGGCTGCACCGCACCGGACGGGGAGCGGCTCTGCACGCGGTCGCGGGCGTATTCGAGGGCGGATTGATAGGAGCGCTCGGAAGCGCCCAGGCCCTGGATACCCACACCCAGACGCTCGTAATTCATCATGGTGAACATGGCCGCCAGGCCCTTGTTCACTTCACCCACCAGCCAGCCCTTGGCGCCGTCGAAGTTCATCGCACAGGTGGCGGAGGCCTTGATACCCATCTTGTGCTCGATAGAGCCACAGCTGACCGCATTGCGCTCACCCAGGCTGCCGTCTTCATTGACCAGGATTTTCGGTACCAGGAACAGGGAGATACCTTTCGGCCCCTTCGGCGCGTCCGGCAGTTTTGCCAGCACCAGGTGGATGATGTTCTCGGACAGATCGTGGTCGCCACCGGTAATGAAGATCTTGGAGCCGGTGATGCTGTAGCTACCGTCTTCCTGCGGCTCCGCCTTGGTGCGGATGATGCCGAGGTCGGTACCGGCGTGGGGTTCGGTCAGATCCATCGCGCCGGCCCAGGTGCCCGCGTACATGTTCGGCAGGTATTTCTGCTTCAGCTCTTCGCTGCCGTGGGCATCGATCGCCAGACAGGCGCCGTTGGTCAGCACCGGGTACAGGGCGAAGGAAATATTCGCCGCACAGATCATCTCTTCAACCTGGGCGCCGAGGGTTTTCGGCATGCCCATACCACCGAATTCCGGGTTGCCCACCAGCGCGCCCCAGCCGCCCTCACAATAGGTGGCGTAGGCTTCCGGGAAGCCCGCGGGCGTCGTTACCACGCCGTCGTTCCAGTGGCAGCCCTCTTCATCGCCAGAGCGGTTGATCGGGTCCAGGGTGTTGGCGGCCAGCTTGGCCATCTCTTCCAGAATCGCATCGGCGGTATCGCGGTCGGCCACATCGGCCAGCGCCGGCAGGCGCGCCCACAGCTTGTCTGCCTCGAATACTTCGTGCAGCAGGAAGTTCATCTCGCGCAGTGGCGCCTTGTACTCGGCCATGGTCTCGCCTCACTGGTTTTCTTTGAAATTTGGGAGTTGGAATTGCCGGATGCCGCGGGAAAGTCTTCCGCATAAGGTATCCGGTATATTGATTCAGTCGTTTGTTTCAAACAATTGTTTGAAATCTAGGCCCAAGCACCCTCCAAGTCAAGCCGGACACGTGGTATCCGGCTCGCAAGTCAGTCACGAATTAGATCAGCTGGAAGAAGATAGCAGCGGGTCGAGGTCCAGGTGCAGAGCACCCTTGCGGTAGTCGCCGGACTCGTCGTGGGGAAGCACTCCCAGGCAGGGCGCCGGCAGAAGTGCTTTCAAGGTCATCAGGTTGGCATCGGCGCGGGGCATGTCCGCCTCCGGTCCGCGGACAAAATTGGCAATCCAGCCCGCCAGCGCCAGGCCGTCGCGACGAATCGCCTCCGCGGTGAGCAGCGCATGGTTGATGCACCCGAGCTCCATCCCCACCACCAGAATCACCGGCAACTCCATCTCTTTGGGCAAGTCGGACAGAAATCTTCCCGGCGTCAGTGGTACCCGCCAGCCGCCGGCGCCCTCGATCAACAACAGATCCGCCTTACCGCTCATCACCCCGCGACAGACACCCACAAGGCGCGAAACATCCGGCCGCTTGCCCGCTTCCATCGCCGCAATATGTGGCGCAATGGCAGGCTCCAGCGCCACCGGGTTGACCTGCTGGTACTCGAGATCCTGGGTCATCGCCTCCATCAGGGTCAGCGCATCACTGTTGCGCAACCCATCCGGCGTCGCCTCACAGCCGGATGCCACCGGCTTCAGTGCCGCGGTAGTCAAGCCGCGATCCGCCGCCGCCCGCAGCAGCGCCGCGGTCGCATAGGTCTTGCCCACTTCGGTATTGGTACCAGTCACAAAAAAACTTCTGGTCACGGAATCTTCCTCATTCGGTTCGGTCTTTCAGTTTGTTGGTCTTTTTAATTGACGCCTCTTTAAACGCCGGCTACTTGCTGATAAATTGACCACTCAGAGCGATATTCGTACAACCCCCTTCGCCATTAGAGGGGTCGGGTTAGGATAATTGCCTAAAAATGTCCCCGACCCTGGTCGGGGTTGGCAGCAAAGGACAGCGCTGTCATTACGCTATTGCGCCATTTGGCTGCACCGCGCAACCACATTGCTTTCCCGCCGGCGATCACCATCGCCCAGGGCCGACGCTCCCCGCGACATGCAGGGACGTGGAAGTGCGCAAAAACGGAAACTGATTTTTACACCCTGGTCACTAATTGATTTCACCAGTACCGATCCACTACCAACAAAGAGCGATATCGACGAGAGCCATGCGAACCTTAAAATTCTGCCTCTTTTCCCTACTGCTGCTGCCGACCCTGGTATTTGCCAAGATCAATCCCGTTGACGAAGTAGTGGTGTACAAAGCCAAGCACCTGATGCAACTGAAGCGCAACGGTAAAGTTGTGAAGAGCTACAAAGTAGTCTTCGGCAAGAACCCCGTTGGCCACAAACAGTATGCGGGCGACTCGCGCACCCCGGAAGGGCGCTACACCCTCAACTGGAAAAAGAAGAACAGCACCTTCTACCGTGCGATCCACGTTTCCTACCCGAACGCGGCAGACCGCGCGCGCGCGGCCAAACTGGGCAAAAGCCCCGGCGGCGCCATCATGATCCACGGCCAGAAGCCGCACTGGAAAGGGATCGAGAAATACCTGACCCGGATGAACTGGACCGACGGCTGTATTGCGGTGACCAACCCGGA
>NZ_DATCMV010000078.1:0-11781 GCF_036563125.1 Microbulbifer sp. | reverse complement strand
TACAGGTAGGGCGCCATGCCCGCCATCAGCATCAGCAACAGTGCCCAGGGGTAGCCCAGCAGCCACTGCAGTTCGGGCATATGTTCGAAGTTCATGCCGTAGATACTGGCCACCATGGTCGGCGGCAGGAAAACCACCGCGGCGATGGAGAAGATCTTGATGATCTTGTTCTGCTCGATATTGATGAAGCCCTGGGTGGAATCCATCAGGAAGTTAATCTTTTCGAACAGGAAGGTGGTGTGGGACATCAGGGTGTCGATGTCGCGCAGAATGCCCCAGCAGTCCTCGCGCAGTTCCGGGTCGTCTTTCAGGTGGCGCTGCAGAAAGGCGATGGAGCGCTGGGTATCCATCAGGCACAGGCGGATTTTACCGTTGGAGTCCTCGAGCTTGGCGAGATGGTCGATGGCGTCTTCCAGGTCTGCCTCTTCCTCTTCCAGTACCAGGTGGCTGACCTCACCGAGTTTCAGGTAGTTGTCTTCCAGCGCGTCGGCGAGGTTTTCCACTTTCTGTTCAAACAGCAGGATCAGCAGTTCCTGCGCGTTGTGGGCCTCCACCTGGTTGCGGCGGGCGCGCATGCGCAGCAGGCGGAAATCCGCCAGTTCGGCCTCGCGCACGGTGATCAGGCGCTGGGGCTGCAGAATGAAGGCGACGGTGGCGGTGTCGTGGCGACCTTCGCTCTGGGTCAGATACAGGGAGTGCACGTGGATACCGGCGGTATCCACAAAGTAGCGCGCGGAGGATTCGATCTCGTCCACGTCGTCGGATTCCGGCAGCTCCGTACGCAGCAGCTGTTCCAGCAGGTCGCGCTCGTCGTCTTCAGGATCCTGCAGGTCGATCCAGGCGGCGTCGGCCAGGGGCTGGCTGTGGTAATCGCTGCCCGCATAGGTTTCTTTGATCTTGCCGCGCCGGGTTTCAAACAGTCTCAGCATCACCGCTTCCTTGGTCGTCAGGTTTGCGCCGGGGCTTGGCCCGGGGAGTGTGGGGCATGGTGTCAGGCCAGTGACAACAAATCAATTGCCGCCACCCGCAGGCACTGCGGGTGGCGATTGGGGGCGGGGCTTACAGCCACGTGGGCAGGTGTGCGCGGATTTCCTCGCTGTCGCAGGTGGTGAGGTTCTTGCGCGACTCGCCGGCGATGGTGGCCAGGCAGGGTGTGCTCATGGACGAACGCAGGCTACCGGCCATTGACGGATCGGCGACGATGTACAGGCGGTCAAAGCGGCCTTCCTGACGCCCGCGCTCCAGGGTGTGAGCAATATCGCGGGCGAACTTGCGCGCGCCTTCCTTGCGCAGATCCGTGGGTTTCGCCATGCCGTGACGACCCTGACCGTTGCTGTCGAAGGCGCGCCCGGGGGCATCGCTGATCAGCTCGTGCCCCTTCATACGCCCCTCCGGGTAAACCAGAGATTCTATTTCCTGCAGAGAACCCGCACGTTTTTCCGCTTCGAATACGCGGGCATGAGTATGGTTGGCTACCAGAACCCAGGCTTTTGACATGGCCGTATACCTCTGTTTTTGCTGAGTCGTACCTCTCAATGGTAGGCCGTATGCCAACAGGTCCGTAGCCGCGGTGCTGGTTGGCCTCTCAGTGGTCGGCGTCACTATCATTTCTCTAGCCGAGACCTGTAAGAGACCCATACCAGAGAACAGATCCGAAAGGACGGGAGGTGTACTGTGAAAGTAGAACAAGCCATGCACCGGGGTGTCACCTGGTGCACGCCGGATACCCCGCTGTGGAAAGTGGCGCAATTGCTCAGGGATCACGACGTGGGCGCCATCCCGGTAGGTGAAAATGACCGCCTGATTGGCATGGTCACCGACCGCGATATCGTCTGCCGCGGACTTGCCGAGGGCGGGGACATGCGTGAAATGACCGCCGGGGATGTGATGACCGAGGGCATTGAGTACTGCTACGCCGATGAAAATATGCAGGAGGCCATCGATCACATGGAGCAAATGCATATACGGCGGCTGCCGGTGATCGACGGCGCGCACAGAATGGTGGGGATGTTGAGCATGGGTGACATTGCCCATGCGGTAAATGATGAGTCCTGCCAGCGCTACGCCACGGCGGTGTCCGCGCACCACTGATCCGGTGTCGTCGCGGGGTCATCGGTTTGTCATGAATCGTACATAGACTGGCGTTCAATGACGGTTAAACACGCTGCCGATGACTCCGCTATTTCTCGCAAACCGCAACGTACACTGGGTCGCGCTGGGGCTGCTGTTGGCCGCGGGCGTAGCAGTGTGCCTGTGGATTTCGAGCCAACGGATAGTTGCGCCGGCGCTTGGGGATTACCACGTCTACCGGTGCGATACCGGTAACGCAGCGAACAGCGCGGAATTTTCCGTGCTGCTGGTTTCCTCTGCGCGTGCACGGGAAATAGCCGACCGCCTGTGCGCCGCGCCGGAAATACGCCGGCACTACGGCTCGGTCCTGGTTTCCTGGAAGCCACGGGGGCGTCTGGGCGCAGAAGAAATTCTGAGCGAGTCCTACGACCTGATCTGGAGTCGCGGGCACACCATGGCGGGGCTGGTGCCCGAGTACGGCGACTTCTACCAGTCCCTGATGCGCTACGACCACTACCGCGTGTACTGGTTCAGTCGCGGCGCCGCGCCTGAGTTGACCGCGGAATACTTTCACGGCAAGCGCATCGGGCTGCTCAACGACAAGCTCAGCCACACCCTCTATTTATTGCCACTGGCTTCGCTAAAGGAAGCGGGCATCAACTTTAGCGCGGAAAACCTGATCTATTTTGACGATGCGGTAAGCCTGTACCAGGCGTTTGCACGCAATGAACTCGATCTGGTGAGTGGCGGCGATTATGTACAGCAGGATCTGGATATTCCGCTGTCGCGCACCCTCATTTCTGGCGACGCCCATGCCGCCACCCTGTTCGTGCGCCGCCACCGCCCTGCAGGGATTGATTGCGCACTGGCGTCGGCATTCGAAGGCTTTGCCAGTGAATACCTGCACGGCCAGCGCACTCTTGAAGGCGTTGGTGAGGGAGTTGCTGAGGGGGCCGATCGTTGTGATCCGTGAGCGAATCCATCGCCACCATATGCTGCTGTGGCTGGTGTTAAGCCTGGGGTTTATTGCACTCGCCACCTGGCAGGCCGAGCGCACGCTCGCGCAAGATCTGTCTGCCCAGCTCAACCGGAGCCTGCCGGAAAAGCTCGCTCTCGCCATGCAGTCGCGGCTCACCGACGACGATTTATCCCAGTGGGTGGCGCAGCGGCTCGAGCAGGATTTACACATGCTCACTCCCGTCGGTGGGCTGCCGCTGGTACGCCACTGCTCCGCGCGGGTCACCCAATTGCTTGAGGCTGAACACCCCGCGCCGGGCGGCGATATCCAGGTGTCGTGGAATATTGGCAGTGAACCGCGCAGCACGCTGCTGGCGCTGGATTGCCAATATAACTGGCCGCTGCTGGCTGCGACTCAGTCGCTTCTCGCCCTGCTACTGGTGGCTGCAATAGTGCTGCTGCCACCACCACTTTCCCACGTACAAGGTGCGCGCATCGCGCAACTTTTACAGCGGGGCCTTTCCCCGTTACAGGCACGCAGTGTTTCCGCATCACTGACCGACCACCAGCTAATGTGGTTTGACCGCGCGTTGCAGCGTAACGGCGGAGATACCGAACAGGCACTTGTCGCTGCAGCGATGGATCAACAGTTGGAATTCGATTGTGCTTCGCTGCAGGTCCGGGTACACGGCATTGCCGTGAAACTGGCGAAAACCCCGTTCTTTTATTACCTCTGGTATGCCCGCCTGCGACAGCAGGGCGACGGCTGGCTACTCAATCCGCCGGTCAATCGCCCGGATCGGGACGGGGCCGATTCTTTAATCGAGTTGATGTTGGATCAGGGGGGGCATGCCAAATCCATCAACGATTTGCGGGACAACGGTTTGCGCGCAAAGACCCTGGACCAGAACCGCAACAAGATCCGCGACGAACTGATTTCTGCACTGGGTGAAGACCTTGCCGCAGCCTATCTGTTTGAGTCCGAACGCGACATAAAAAGCGGACGCTACCGTTATCGCCTGGCTGTCGATTCCGCTATTGTGAAAATTTTAACCTGTTGATTTGAAAAGATTTTTTCTTTTAGAGATATCTTTTTCCGCGAAAAAAACATCGCTGTAACCCAACTGTCACTCCCTGTTTCGATCATCTGCCCCAAGCGGTCAGGGCAACCCCTGACCACATTCTGACGAGCCCTCTTGAGCGGGCAACAAAGAAAACTCAGCCCATATCTGGAGCAGAACAATGATCACCAAATGTAAAAATAAATGGCCCCGCAACAAACTTGCCCTGCTGGTTTCTCTGTCCGTCTGTGGCACCGCAGCACCGGCCATGGCACAACAGGCCGTCGACGCGACCGCACTGGAAGAAGTCAGCGTGCTGGCCTCTCCGATCCGCGACAGCCAGAAGGCCGCGATCGATGCCAAGCGCGATGCCGACAACACCGTCGACGTAATCTCTGCAGACACCATCGGCCGTTTCCCCGACCAGAACCTGGCGGACTCCCTCGGCCGCGTACCGGGCCTCGCTATCGAACGCGACCAGGGCCAGGCGCGTTACATCAACTTCCGCGGTGCGCCTTTCCGCTACACCTCACTGGCCATTGACGGCCTGAGTATCCCGGGTGCGGAGAACGGTCGCGTACCGCGTTTCGACAGCTTTCCCTCCGTAATTACCAGCCGTATCGACGCCAACAAGGCGATCATGGCGGACATGCCCGGGGATGCGGTTTCCGGTTACATCAACATCTCCACCTTCGATCCGTTTGCCAAATCCGGCTGGGCCGCGTCCACCGACCTGGGCATGGGTAACCAGGAGCTGGGTGACGGCGATATCGAAAAATCCGCATTTCGCACTTCCTGGTCCGGTGACAACTTCGGCTTCTCCCTGTTCGCGTCCGAGAACAGCCGCGAGCAGACCACCGATAACCGCGAGTACGACATTGAGCGCGGGGAAAATGGCGAGCTGCTGGTAAACGAGCTGGACTTCCGCAGCTACAAGGTTACCCGCGAAGACCGCGCTTACGGCGGCCGCTTCGAGTTCCGCGGTGACGGCGCGCTGGAGCGCGTGTTTGTCTCCACCCTGTATAACGAGTTCCAGGATTTCGAAGAGCGCAATCAGTTTGTATTCGACTTTGCTGGTGCGGCCGAAGCGGTTGGCGCGCCCCAGGCAACCGGTGCTGTAGGTGAAAACCAGTTCGCGCTGGTAGGGCGTTCCCTTGAGTATGGCCTGTACGAAAACTCCACCTTCACCAACACCCTGGGTGCAGATTTCGCGGTCGGCGACT
Organism: Microbulbifer sp.; assembly: GCF_036563125.1. Classification (GTDB taxonomy): domain Bacteria; phylum Pseudomonadota; class Gammaproteobacteria; order Pseudomonadales; family Cellvibrionaceae; genus Microbulbifer. The sequence goes on along the minus strand of NZ_DATCMV010000078.1, from coordinate 6,470 downwards.
GGCATATCGAATCCCGCGTCAATTTCACCGAAACCGAAAACAACATGTTCCTGCCGCTGCCCCGCAGCGCCGGCGGTTTCGTGATGGCGAGCTTCGATGTCAGCGACCTGTACGACCCGGCGGTAACCGGCCTGTTCGATCCGCGCACACAGTCTCCGATCGACGTCAACGGTGTCAACTACGCGGTTGACCTGGGCATGCTGATCGGTTCCCAAATGACCATCGATGCAACCAAGTTCAAGCTGGACGCAGAGCGCGAGCTGCAGATGTTTGGTCACGACGCGGTGGTAAAAACCGGTGTTGAGCTGGACTCCCGCGAGGCCGATGGCTTTGGCATGGTCTTGTCTTACGGCCTGTTCCCGTCGGAGGTAAACATCGCCGACTTCGCCACCAGCGAAACCTGGGACAGCCAGTTCAGCAACGGTATCTCCGGCGCTACCTACTACGACAACAAGGGCCTGCGTGCGGCCTGGGATGCTGCGGTCGATGGCCTGAAAGTTACCCCGAACGACTCCCAGGCGATCCGTCTGGAAGAGGACATCACCGCGGGTTACGCCATGGTCACCACCGATTACGACTGGGGCAACCTGGTGCTGGGTGCGCGGGTGGAAAACACCGATTACCTGAGCGAAGGCCCCACCGGAAAGTTTGAAGACAGCTTCACCAATGTGCTGCCAAGCGCCCACCTGAATGTGGACCTCGCGGAAGACCTGAAGCTGCGTATGTCTGTATCCACTGGTGTAAGCCGCCCGACTTACTCCGAATGGCGCGGCGACGACATGGTCGATTTCATTCAGAGCAGCGTAACCGCGGGTAACCCGGCGCTGGAAGCCGAGGAATCCGTGGGGGCGGACCTCTCCCTCGAGTGGTACGCGGGTGACGCCAGCCTGCTGAGTGCCGGTCTGTTTACTCGCAGCATCGACAATGTGATCTATGCGCAGAGCGATGTGATCGCCGGTGATGCCTACATGCCGGAAGTGGGCGCCGACTACTGGATCTACACCCAATACGTAAACGGCAGCAACGGCAAGATGAGCGGTGCCGAGTTCAATGCCGTGGCCCAGGCTGCAGATTTCCTGCCGGTAATGGAAGGCTTCGGTATCAGCGCCAACCTGACCCTGCTCGACAGCGAGTTTGAAACCCAGGATGGAACCCGCCACAGCCTGCCGGGTACTTCCGACACCATCTTCAATGCGTCGGTGTTCTACGAGATGGAAGGCTTCTCCGTCCGTCTGAACCACCAGTTCCGTGATGCCTGGCTGTCTACCACCGAGAACGTCGGCATGACCGATTACTGGGCGGAGCAGAAGCGTGTGGATCTGTCTGTGAGCTATGACCTGCCGATGTCGGTATTCGGTGCCGACGTCACCCTCTACGCCAACGCCAACAACCTGACCGACGAGCAGGACGTGCGTTACACCGGCGACGAGAGCACTCCGAACCAGGTGGAGAGCTACGGTCGCCGCTACCTCGCCGGCTTCCGTGTGAACTTCTGATAATCGACATCAAGTCAAATCCAGGCGGCCATTCAAGTACTGGCCGCCCGTCACATAAAAATTCGTTAGGTGATTTATGCAAAACAAATTCATGAATGGAATTCTGGCGGCCACTGTGGCCGTGGCCCTGGGCGCGTGCACTGCAACCGCGCCGGTCGCGGACAAGGCGCAGAGCGCTGCGGTACAGGCGGAAGTTGAACACCTGCGTGTGCTGCCGCTGGAAGGTGGGCGCAACTTCCGCGACCTCGGCGGTTATACAACCGCGGATGGCAAAACTGTAAAGTGGGGCAAGATGTACCGCTCCGGTATCCTCACCAACCTGACCGCGACCGATTACGACTATCTGCGTGATCGCAATATCGCCACTATCGTCGATTTCCGCTCAACCAAGGAGCGCACCCAGGAGCCGGATAACTGGCGCGGCAGCAGTGCCATCACCCTGGAGTGGGACTATGAAATGAACTGGGAACAGGATTTCGCCAAGGTGTTCGCCAAGCCGGATTTTTCCAAGAAGGATCTGGTGGCATTGATGGACAAGGGATATACCGACCTGGTCAAGCAGCAGACCCCGGCCTACCGCGCCATGTTCCAGAAGCTGATTGAAAACGATGAGCCACTGCTGTTCCACTGCACCGCCGGCAAAGACCGCACCGGCATCGGCGCGGCGCTGATTCTGACCGCGCTGGGTGTTGATCGCGAGACGGTGAAACAGGATTACATGCTGTCCAACCAGACCCTGGCGGGCGTCAAGATGATGGAACTTCCGGAAGACGCGAACGAGAAGGAAAAGCGCATGTACGCGTTTATGGCCCAGCTGCCGGAAGACGTTCGCGGAGCCATGTTCGGTGTGGAGCTGTCCTGGCTGGAGAGTGCCTTCGCTGAAATGGAGCGTCAGCACGGCTCAGTTGAAGGCTACATCGAGCATGCACTGGATGTGGATGCCCAGGAGCTGTCACTGTTGAAGGCTCGTTACCTGCAGTAAGGCATTTGGTTGAGGCTTTGAATGGTTTCTGGGCGTTTATTGCCCCATTCAAGGCCGCCTGTTCCATTGCGGCGCAAACTGTAGTGGTTCAGTCCCGAGTCCAGGTCACCCGGTGATGCCCATTACCTGGTGATCTTGTTATGTGTGGCGCATTTATTTGTGATATGGCCCACAGGTTGCAAGGGATAGTGTTCCGGCATTTCTGGCCTGCACCAGAATTTTGCCAGTCCATCAATTCTGCAGCACTCGGGAGCAAAGCCATGTCTCTGAATCGACTTGTCCTCTCCAACGTTTGGGTAAAAACTCAATTTTTGTTTCTCGCGGTGTCCGCGTGCCTGCCGTCAGCGGCGCTTGCCAAGGTGTCCTCTGTCTGGCCGGGCTATAACGGCAGTGATGCGGTTACCAGCTTGGCGGTTACGCCCGTGGAGATTCGCATTGAAGCCCCCACCCCACTGGCAGGCAATAATCTGCAATTGCTGCTCGCCCTTTCCGGGGATGGTGACCTGGGTGAATTGCGGCAAAAGGCGAGCCAGGAATTCAGTGATTACCTGAATCAGCAGGTGCAGAAGCGCTTCGGGGACTTCTTCACCGATGAGCGGGTGCATCTGGTGGACGAAGGCGCGCCGCTGACCCTGCACACCAATTTTGACGTGCGCATCCGCCAGAAAATGAATGATATTGTCAGTCGTAACAGCTACGACCTGGAAAAAGGCATCATGACTGCCTACGGCAAGTTCCACTATCGCCTGGAGGGGACGGTGAAAGGTGCACTGGCACTGCGAGAGGGCACGGTGGACATTTCAGAGCTGGCGCTACAGACACACTACAGTACCCGGGTACCGAAAGATGCCGGAACGGTCGAGGATACCACCCGCGTGGCCACCGAACGGTTGCTGGAGGATATCGCCGAAGAGGTCCTCGATCAGATCGAAAATATCCTGGATGCGGATTCTCTGGTGGTGTTGGCCCGAGGATAAGTTCTGCGGGCCTGATTTCCTTTACCCGGCAGGCCTGGATTGCGCTTAATTGAGGATCGGTTGGCCGCGGTAGAATTTTTGTGGTTGAGCCGGTATTCCCCTGCCGTCGTGCAGCGCCAGCTCTTCGCCATAAATCATTTCATAAATATCTTTTCTTCCCTGTTCCTGCAGAATCCGGTGGCCGCGGTAGAGTCTTTCCGGAGGCTCTTCGCCGGTCAAAAAGGGCGAACCACGCAGGGCTTCCAGTTGCGTGATCAGGTTGCGGGTGTCGCTGTCGTTGCTGCGGTGTTTGAGGTGGGCGAGCTGGGTTTCGAAGTCGAAATCGGAGAAGCGGAGGTTGATGCCGAATTCGGCCCCGATACGCTTGCGAAGTTTGCGCAGGGTATTGAGAGCCTGGGAGGTCATCAGCCACTGGTGGTCGTTCATCGTCGTTGCACCTTTTGTTGTCTTTTATTTTCTCAGGAGCAAGGAACGGGCCAAGTTCTCAACAATGACGTTTGCGGATACACGCGGCGCGAATCTCGCATGGTACACGGGTGCGTAAAAATTGACCGCGCCTTGCGTAATTGTGACAGGCAGCCCGGCCCTGATCTGTTAAGCTTTCTGCCAACTTTGACATTTGCCCTACGAGGCCGGAGAGGAGATTTTTATGTCAGCGAAACCCATCAAGTGTAAGGCGGCGGTGGCTTGGAAAGCGGGTGCGCCGCTGTCCATTGAGGAAGTGGAAGTCGCGCCGCCCAAGGCGGGCGAGGTACGCATCAAGCTGATCGCCACCGGTGTATGTCACACCGATGCGTTTACCCTGTCCGGTGACGACCCGGAGGGCGTGTTCCCGGCAATTCTCGGTCACGAGGGCGGCGGTATCGTCGAGTCCGTGGGCGAGGGTGTTACCAGTGTGGCGGTGGGGGATCACGTGATCCCGCTATACACGCCCGAGTGCGGCGAGTGCAAATTCTGCAAATCCGGCAAGACCAACCTGTGCCAGAAAATTCGCGCCACCCAGGGCAAGGGCCTGATGCCCGATGGCACCACGCGCTTCTCCATAAACGGCGAGCCGATCTACCATTACATGGGCACTTCCACCTTTTCCGAGTACACCGTACTGCCGGAAATCTCCGTGGCCAAGGTCAACAAGGACGCGCCACTGGAAGAAATCTGCCTGCTGGGCTGTGGTGTGACCACCGGTATGGGCGCTGTGGCGAACACCGCCAAGGTGGAAGAGGGGGCAACCGTGGCCGTATTTGGTCTCGGCGGTATCGGTCTCGCGACTATTATCGGCGCGCGCCTGGCAAAGGCGGGCCGTATCATTGCCATCGACATCAATGAGGGCAAGTTCGAACTGGCGAAGAAGCTTGGTGCCACCGACTGCATTAACCCGAAAAATTACGACAAGCCGATCCAGGACGTGATCGTTGAACTGACCGACGGCGGCGTGGATTACTCCTTCGAATGTATCGGTAATGTGAACGTCATGCGCTCGGCGCTGGAGTGCTGTCACAAGGGTTGGGGTGAGTCCATCATCATCGGCGTGGCCGGCGCCGGTCAGGAAATCTGCACCCGTCCGTTCCAGCTGGTGACAGGTCGTGTATGGCGCGGTACCGCGTTTGGAGGGGTGAAGGGGCGTTCACAGCTGCCGGGTTATGTGGATCGCTACATGGCCGGTGAATTCAAGCTGGACGATTTCATCACCCACACCATGCCGCTGGAAAAAATCAATGATGCCTTCGACCTGATGCACGAAGGCAAAAGTATTCGCAGCGTTATTCACTACAAGTAAGGCGTGCCGATGACTTTGCAACTAGTCAGCAAAACCCAGTGCTTCGACGGTGCCCAGTGCCAGTACACCCACCGTTCGGATGTGCTCGACTGCGAGATGCGCTTTTCCGTGTTTCTGCCCTCCCAAGCGGAAAAGGATGAGCGCTTCCCGGTGCTCTACTGGCTCTCCGGCCTCACCTGCACCGATGAAAACTTTTCCCAGAAGGCCGGCGCCCAGCGCATGGCCGCGGAACTGGGCATCGTGCTGGTGATTCCGGATACCAGCCCGCGCGGCGACGATGTGGCGGACGATGAGGGTTACGACCTCGGTAAGGGCGCGGGCTTTTATGTCAATGCCACGCAAATGCCGTGGAAGCCCCACTACCGGATGTACGATTACATCGTGGATGAACTGCCGGCATTGATCGAGGCAAATTTTCCGGTGGGTGATCGCCGTGCCATCTGCGGCCACTCCATGGGTGGCCACGGCGCACTGACCATCGCGTTGAAAAATCCCGGACGTTTTACTTCGGTCTCGGCCTTCAGTCCGATCTGCAATCCCATTGCCTGCCCCTGGGGTGAGAAAGCATTCGCGGCCTACCTTGGCGAAGACCGCTCAACCTGGGAGGAGTACGACGCGACGGTATTGCTGAGCCGGGCGACCGAGCGTTTGCCGATGCTGATTTCGCAGGGCGAGGAAGACCAGTTCCTGGAACAGCAGCTGAAACCCAATGCGCTGGAGGCTGCCGCCGAAGCCGCGGGTTATCCGGTGAAGATCGAGCATCACGCAGGCTACGATCACAGCTATTACTTTATTGCGTCGTTTATCGAGCAGCACCTGCGCTTCCACGCGGATTATCTGTTGGCGCACTAGCCAAATAAAAAGGCCGGCAAATGCCGGCCTTTTTATTTTCTACGCAGTTTCTTTTCTACACCGCGATGCCAACCTGTAGTGTTGCCACATAACCGTTTTCAATGTCACCCGTGACCTCTGCCAACTGGTAGGTGACACCATCACTGAATACGTTGTCCGCAGCAAAACTGCCTACCGAAGTGTTTTGTCCGTGCGCTGCATAGAGTGTGGAGTTGTATACCGCACGGGTTATTTCTTCGGGAAAAGCGAGCTGTGAAGTCGCCGTCGCCGTCGAACTGCTAAACAGGAAAACCTGGAAATGGATGTGGGTAATCCGCCCGGTATACCAGCCTGGGTAAATGGTTTCAAACAGAACCATGCCATCGCTGTCCACGTCCTGGATGCCG
>NZ_DATCMV010000047.1:0-3851 GCF_036563125.1 Microbulbifer sp. | reverse complement strand
TCCAATCACGCCGGCGCCAGTGTTGCGGGCTATGAAATGTATGCCGCTACCAAGGGCGCCATCGTCGCCATGACCCGCGCCATGGCCTGGAGTCTTGGCCGTAAAGGCATTCGCGTGAACAGCCTGTGCCCGGGCCTTACCAATACGGAAGCGGTAGCCAGGGTGGCGGAAGGGAATCCCTCATTAGCGGCGTCCTTCGACAAAATGCACGCGGATGGAAAATACAACACGGTGGAAGAGGTGGGGCACATCGCCGCGTTTCTTCTCTCAACACATGCCGGTGCATTGACCGGTTCCAACCTGACCGCAGACCACGGCATGAGCGCTGCCCTGTGTCCCACTGATGATCTCAAGTAAAAGGTCTGTTCGATGAAGATTTCCGATATCAAGGTATACCCGGCCTGGGTGGGACACCGCAATCTGTGCCTGGTGAAAGTGGAAACCGATGAGGGTATCTACGGCTGGGGTGAGTCCGGCTTATCCAGTCGTGAGCTTGCAGTAGCTGGAGCAGTAAAACATTTTCGCCAGTTTCTGATTGGCCGTGATGCGCGCAATATTGGGGCCCTTTGGCAGGAGATGTACCGCAGCCAGTATTTCGAAGGCGGTCGCGTGTTGACTGCGGCCATTTCAGCGATCGATATCGCGCTCTGGGATATCGCCGGCAAGGCACTGAACGTCCCCACGTATCAATTGCTGGGTGGCAAGCAGCGCAATGAAATACCACTGTTTGTGACTTCCACCAAGCCCATGGGCCAGGCGCTGATGGATGACTTCCGCGCGTTGCGGGAGCAGGGCTGGGAGGTGATTCGAGCCACCACCGGTGAACATGGATCGCCAACCGAACCGACAACGTTTGATGTGCGTAAATCCATTGCCGCGGCCGCGGGGAGCTTAAGGGAGATCCGTCAGGAACTGGGTGAGGCGCTGGTACTGGGGATCGATTACCACCACCGTCTGTCGGTGGCGGAAGCGGCAAGTTTCTGCCAGAAGTTGGGTGAGGGGGTTCTGGACTTTATTGAAGAGCCCATTCGTGATCAGTCGATCAGCGCCTATCAGGGGCTGCGCAAGATGGTCAACGTACCCTTCGCCATCGGTGAGGAGTTTGCCAGCAAGTGGGACTTCATGCCGTATATCGAGCAGGACCTCACCAACTTTGCCCGCATCGACGTGTGCAATGTCGGCGGGCTGACCGAAGCCATGAAAGTTGCGGCGATGGCGGAGAGCCACTACATCGACATCATGCCACACGATCCGCTTGGGCCTGTGTGTACGGCGGCCACTATCCAGATGTGTGCTGCGGTGCCCAATCTCGCATGGTGTGAGATTGCGCCGTACGACAGTAATAAGTCAGACCACGACAAATATTTCATCAACCGTCCCCGTGAGAAAAATTGTGTCTACCCAGTGGGCGATGCGCCCGGGATCGGGATTGATGTACACGAGGAATTGATTGCGGAACAGTCCTTTAAATTCTGGGAAGCGCCGCGACTGTGCAAGCCGGACGGCAGCTACACCAACTGGTAACCGTTAATTCAAGACCAAAAAATAATTCTGGGGAAAACGATGAAATCTGAGAGATTGGAATCCAGCGCCGCGCGCATACTCGCGCGTTCACTCTTGAGCGTTGCAATTGCGTCAACCATGTTCGGCGGCCTGGCGGCTTGCGGCGGTTCTGAAAAGGCTCCTGCAAGCCAGAATGCCTCTGGGCAAGATGCTATTACCCAGAGATCGGATTCCAACCTGCTTGCCGAAGACTACTTGCTTGAAAGCTTCGACAGCGAAAATATTCCCGCTTCCGTCCAGGTCATCAACGGCAGCGCCGCCCTGGTGGACAACGGCAACAGTGGCCGTGCGCTCGAGATAAAGCTCCAGCTCAAGGACAACAACAGTGCCGCGCTGGTGATTGAACCTTCTGTACCCTGGGATTGGAGTGAATTTTCCGACTTCAATTTCGCCTTTGACGTGGCTAACCACGGCAGCGAATCGGTGCAGATCGATGTGACCATGACCGACAAGAATGGCGATAGCTATACACGAGGAATGGTTGTGCCCACCGGTGGCAAGGCGACCACTTATTACGCCAAGCTGGACGGACACGATCAGCTGGACCCGGAAGCGGTGGCCAAAAATGAGTTCAATTTTTCGTCGGGTTTGCGTTCAAACCCGGTTACCTGGCAGTCTGATGATCAGCAGCTGCATTCCTTCTGGGGTAAAAAACGGCTGGATCTGAGCGGAATCACCAAGATTGTTTTCGGATCTGATGGCAGCCTTAGCGACCGCCAGTATACGATCGATAATTTGCGCCTGCGCGCTAATCCCGCGATGGACAAAAATTTCCTCACCGGGCTGCTGGACCAATACGGGCAAAATGCCAAGGTTGACTATGTCGGCAAGATTCACTCTGACGAGGAACTCGCAGCCATGGTCAAAGAGGAGCTGGCGAGCTTGTCCGGCAAGCCCAATGATGATCGCTCGGCGTTTAGTGGTTGGAAGAGTGGACCGCGCTTTGAGGCAACTGGATTTTTCCGTACCCAGAAAGTCAATGGCAAGTGGTCGCTGATCGATCCGGATGGCTACCTGTATTTCTCGACCGGCATCGACATCATTCGTCTGTCGAATTCGTCCACTATTACCGGGTACGATTACGATCACGACCTGGTGCCAAAGCGCAGTGCAGACGATGTGGTGGCGGAAGATGACCAGCCACTGAACCGTGTTGAGCGCAAGGCGTGGGAGACCCGCAAGCTGGTTTCCGATACCCGTGCTGAAATGTTCAACTGGCTGCCGGATTTCGATGACGATCTCGGCAATCACTACGGCTACCGCCGCGAGACCCAGTCCGGGCCAGTGAAGCAGGGGGAAACCTTCAGCTTCTACAGTGCAAATCTCGAACGTCGATACGGGGAAACCTATCCGGAATCGTACCTGGATATCTGGCAAAAAGTTACCGTGGACCGGATGCTGGATTGGGGCTTTACTTCATTGGGCAATTGGGCGGCGGATCCCTTTTACAAACAGAAGCAGATTCCGTTTGTCGCCTTCGCCGATATCATCGGTGAATTCAGCACCCTTTCCAGCGGTTTCGATTTCTGGCACCCAGTGCCGGATCCTTACGATCCGCGCTTTTACCAGCGCTCCGTCGTAGCGGCCCAATCCGTATCCGCTCAAATTGAAAACAGTCCCTGGTGCATGGGAATTTTCTTTGACAATGAGCAGAGCTTCGGACGCCTCGAGAGCGACGAGTTGCACTACGGTATTGTAATCAATGCCTTGTCCCGTGATGCGGCGGACACACCAGCGAAAGCAGCATTCACGGGTATTTTGAAGAAAAAGTATGGCTCGATCGATGCACTCAACAAGGCATGGAACAAACAGGTTGCCTCATGGGACGCGTTCGAAAAGGGGGTGGATTCTGCTATCGCCACCGATGTGCAGAAGCAGGACTATACCACTTTGCTGCTGGATTACGGCAATCAGTATTTCGGCACCATCAACCGGGCGATGAAGTCTGTGATGCCCAATCATCTGTATCTCGGTTCGAGGCTGCCGAGTTGGGGCATGCCGGAAGAGATCGTCAAGGCGGCAGCTAACCATGTGGATGTAATTTCCTACAATCTCTATGAAGAAGGGCTCGTGCCGTCCAAATGGACGTTTCTGTCAGAGATTGACAAGCCCAGCCTGATTGGCGAGTTCAGCTTCGGCTCCGATGATCAGGGGCACTTCCACCCTGGTATCGTGATCGCGGCGGATCAGGAAGATCGCGGGCGGAAGTTTAAGAACTACATGAATTCTGTCATTGATAATCCTTACTTTGTCGGTGTGCATATGTTCCAGTACATGGATTCCCCCAT
>NZ_DATCMV010000158.1:0-10556 GCF_036563125.1 Microbulbifer sp. | reverse complement strand
CACGACGTCTTCCGGCATCCACGGCTCCCGCGCGCCGCCGACAAAACTGGAGGACTCGGCAATATTGCGTTGATCGCCGGTCTGCTGGCCATTGCCGCTGTTGAATACCAGATTGATCTCACCATTGTGCAGATCTTCTTGGTCCACGTAATGGGTCCACCAGCCATCGCTGTCCGGTCCCGCCATCGGCAGGCCCGGCCATTGCGTCAGCGCCTGGTCCTGGCCATCCACCGTAATCCACAGGTGTACATAGACCTGCGCCCAGTTCTGCGGATTGTCATAGCGCAGGGCAATACCGGAAAAGCCCTCCACCAATGTCGCGGTGGCAATGAATTCGCCCAGTTCCGCCTGCACCGTCACCGCGCCTTCCCCGCTTCTCGTGACCAGGCCATTCTGATCCACACTGGCGGGGCCGCTGGCAATGGACCAGGTCACCTCGCCAAATAGATTTTGCCGGGTGCCATCGGCGCGCACCCCGAAGGCCACCAGCTGGCGACTGCTATCCAGCGCAATATCCGCGGGGGCAATTTCAAGCGCGGTGATACTGGTATCTACCGTAGTAACAGAAATGGTCAGCGTCTCGCTGAAACCACCCTGCTGCACCGTGATGGTGGCACTGCCGGTATCACCGGCGCGCAGCACGAATTCACCCTCGTTTACGGATTCCACCGCGAGCACCGAAGGATCGCTGGATGCCACACTGGGTGCGACATCTACCGGAACTTGAAAACCGTTATCGAACAGCGCGTAGACCTGTACTGCGAGCGCATCACCGCCATTCAGGCGATCGCTGTCCGCGTGCAGGCGGATTCCCACCTGCTGTGCATCGATGCTGTCTATCCATTGCCGGAATAACGCCTCCGCCACCGGATTGGTATAGCGTGTGCCCTTGGGCATGCGGTTGTTGTCGGTGGTCTGATAGATGTACACCAGACTGCCGGCGTGGTCGAAAGGCCGCAGGCGCGCAGCGCCGCCAGTGGTTTCCACATTGACCAGTCGCATGTCGGCCAGCGGGGTGTCATAGCGCAAATCCATAAAGCCACTGGCGTGACAGTGGGAGCAGTTTGTGGCGAGGTAAGTGCGCGCGCGTTCGTTCAGGTCCGCCGAGGTATCCGCGGCGTCGACAAACTTTCCATGGTTTTCGGCATCGCCGATATTTTCCGTGAACAGCGCGATATTGTTGAAGACACCCAGCTGATTGGCGATGGCTTCGGCCCCTTCGCCGTACTGGAAATTGCGGTTCAACTGGCGCGTATTCACCGCCAGGGGCTCGCGACTGCCACTTCCGATGTGGCAGGATCCGCAGTCTGCGGCAGACTGTACCGCGCGCTGACGGTTTGCAATGCCGCCATCCATCACCGTGAGCGATTCAGTCACCAGGTCGGCGTCGTTACCGGCACTGTTCCAGTAATAATTGGCCGCCTGCCATTTACCGGTGTCCTGGCGAAACAGCACCGAGGTGGTAAACGGCAGTGCGGGATTTTCCGCGGTGGCGATGCTCTGGTGTTTGACCAGCACCGTGCCAATGGGAAGCTGCCAGTTCGCCGTTGCCTCGAAGTCGATCTGGCTATCGTTGGGCAGCGCAATAAAATGCCGCGTGCTGGCGCCATCGAACCAACCCTGGGTATTGAGGCTGTATTCCATCACACCGCTGACCGGCAACAGATTTTCCAGGTCGGAAAAAAGTCCGGTTTGCGAAAGCTTTGCGGGAATGACCGCGGCTTGGGCATCGTCGTCCACTACCTTGTAAATGGTGGACTGGCCGCCGTACTCTACACCGTAAGTGGATACCAACAGGGTTTCGCCACTGAGATCCGTACCGAAAGAGGCGATGTTTTCCGGAAATGCCTCGCTGATCACCGATTTTGCCTCACCATCCACAATGGTCCAGATACGCTTGGTTACGTAGTCGCCGAAAACAAATCGGCCACTCAGACCTGGCAGCGCATTGCCCCGGTATACCACGCCGCCAATAATCGAGAAGCCGGTGGGATGGGCATAGCCGTCGCGCGGCGGTTCGAAATCCACGCTGCAATTCTTGCCCGGGTCACCGCCCAGGTCACCGCGGTTATTGGTCCCTTCACAGACGGGCCAGCCATAATTTTTTCCCTTTTCAATCAGGTTAACTTCTTCATAACCTGCCTGCCCAACTTCGGTTTCCCACAGGGTGTAAGGGGCTTCGGAATCAAAACTCCAGCGCCAGGGATTGCGGTGGCCATAAGACCAGATCTCTCCGCGGAAGCCAGGCACGCCCACAAACGGATTGTCGGCGGGAATCTGGTAATACTTTCCGTCCACCGGCTGCGCCAGCGGTTTGATGCGGATAAAGGAACCCAGCAGGTTGGAAGTTTCCTGGGCACCATTGTTGGTGCGCGGGTCTTCCGGGTAGCTCATGGTGGCACTGTGGCCGTAGGCACCGTCGCCAATACCCAGGTAGAGGTAGTGATCCTCCGGGTGAAACTGCATCATGCCGCCCTTGTGGTCCGGGCCGCGCTGGGGAACACGCAAAATTTCCGCGCTGGAGCCGGCAATCACCTGCATGGGATTGTTCGGGTCATCCACCGTCCAGCGCTCAAGAATGGCATCGCCGTAACTTCCATCTGCAGCACGTTCATTGTCATCGGTGCCGTGGATGTAATAGATATAAATAAAACCGTTGCTGGCGTAGTCCGGGTCAAACGCCATGCTGAGAAGACCCTGCTCGTGGTAATTGCGTACCACACCGCTGATATTCAACAGTTCGCGCACTTCCGCGGCCGCAACATCTGCGCGGTTGGGAAACACTAAGATGGATCCAGTTTTATCCACCACGTACAGAAGATCGTTAATACCGTCGGGAATTACCATCACCGGCGACATAAACCGGCCCTGCAGGTTCGGGTAGGCCACCTCAAAACGGTAACTGCCACCGGACACATTGCCGGAGATGGGAAAATTCAGCGGTTGCTGCAGTAAAGGTCGGGTAGTTGGCGGCTGCTCCACCGCCGTTTCACCATCCAACCCGCAGGTTTCCGCACCCTGCCACTGATCGCCGATAAAGCAGGGATTGCCGCTGTACTGAAGGTCGGCGGTCTGCGGCGCACCGTTATTATTGAAAATTACACTGAGGGAATCCGGCATGACGCCGCTGCTTAGGTCCTCGGAAAAATCGTAGCAGTAATAGTCGCCAACAGCGGTCATGGGACGGCCGGGCCAGCCAGGCAGGTTAGTAACACGCCCGCCCGGTTGCGGGTTCCAGAAATAGATATGCGGCGTGGCATAGTTCTGCGGGTTATCGAAACAGATACTGGTAGAGGTGTTTTCTGGCGGTGAGGTGATTTCCGTTACGCTGATGGCCTTGCTGACATCGTTGAAGGTGATGCGGTAGCTGCCATTTGCGAGCAGATAATCATTGGCCGGATAAGCTTCATTCCAGTTCTGGTAGTGGCTGATCTTGAAGCGGGGATTGGCATCGTCAAACGTCTGCTCGGTAACCCACACGCCCGCGCTGGCGTCATAGGTCATTGCGGTGGTACCCCAGTCGTTCGGGGTGCCGCGGAACCAGGCTTCAGACCAGCTCTGCGCGCTCGCCTGCAGTGGCAATAACCACGCAAAAATGGCAAACACACACAGGCGTACGGGGGCCACAGAGAATAGTTCTCCGGCCGTCCTGAGGGCAGATTTCATCGCTATGCTCCGGGAGTTATTGTTATCCGGGCGGCTGCCATGTCGTTTTGACATGCAGTCTTATAATTATGACCGCAGAGTTTTTTCAGCGGCATTGCGCGCACCAAACATAGAAGGCGCAACTTAAAATTACGCTTATGTGAATTTATTTCCTCATCCTCCCCCGGGGGCGTAGTCCGTTTTTGCGCCACGCATCACAACGTTTTCTTCAGGCAAAAAAAAGCCGGTATCAGGCCATATCTGATACCGGCAAGCCTTTCGACGAAGAAAGATAAGGTTGGGGAGTCACACGCAGCCAGCGGCTGCCATCAAGAGATCATTACCAGGTAAATCCGTATTACTGATTCGCACTCAGCTCGGCTTGCTCCGGAGCACCCAGCAGCAAGATGTCGAACTCGGTATCAAAGGTCAGGACACCGTTTGTCACTCGCGTTTCAGTGCCGGAGTAGTAGTCTTTTACCAGTGCACCTTCTGCAAATACTTCACCGGCCTTCACCGCCTTTTCACCAGCGGGCATATCCACCGCCACCATCACGCGGTCATTATCCAGCGTGCGGGAAAAAACGTAGGGCGCGGCACTGATCTGCTGGTGCACACCGGCGCCAACCGCGAGATGGGACTGGCGGAACTGCCCCAGTTTCTGCCAGTGACGCAGTACGTCGCTGGTGCTGGCGTTTTGCAGGCTGCTCCAGTCCATGGGCACACGCATGGAGGCGTCGCCGTAGGCCTGTTCATCGATCATCGGGCGGGCGATCTCATCGCCGTAATAAATCTGCGCAGCACCCGGTGCCAGCATCAGTTTCAGCGCGGCGCTTTTTACCTGCTTGCGCTCGCGGTCGAAGGAACCCTGATCGTCGTGGGAACCGAGGTAGTTCAGTACCGACACGCCTTCCAGCGCGCCGCCGTGCAGGATGCCCGAGTAAGTACTGAAAATACTTTCCATATCCTGTGCGGCATGGGCGGCGAAGCCCATGTTGATCAGGCTGTCAAAACCGTAGTTGAAGAAGTCCACCTTGCGGTCGCCGTAGTCATAGAAACGGCCATCGCTGTTGGCAAAGTTGTTTACACCGAAGTGATACACCTCACCCACCATAAAAAACTCGCGGTCGTCGAGTTTTTTGTCGGTGTTGGCCGCCTTCCACTCCGCCAGTGCGACACTGGCTTCTTTCTTCAGGACCGCCCAGATTTCCGGTTCGGTGTGCTTCACGGTATCCACACGGAAACCGTCCACACCGTATTCGCGTACCCAGTCGGTGAGCCATTTGACGATGTAGTACTTGGGCGCGCGCGGGTAGCCGGTGCGTGCGAAGAACGCATCCAGCTCCGCCTGCTCCTGCTCCAGGCGGCCTTCACTGCGCCACTTTTCAACCAGCTGCGATGGCAACTCAACCGGCGCTTCACTCTCGGTGAGAATATCCGGCAGGTTGTTGGTCAGTGCGCACTGCACATTCTGTGCAAAGCTGCTCCAGTCGCACTGGGGGTTGGTGCGCACCCAGTCGGCAGGCCACAGCGGGTCTTCGCTGGTGACAGGGCCAGTGTGGTTGATGATCACATCCATCAGGATGCGCACGCCCTTGTTGTGGGCCTTTTCAATCAGCTCTGCCAGTTCGGCCTCGCTGCCAAAGTTCGCGTCCACATTGGTCCAGTCTTTCGGCCAGTAACCGTGGAAAGCGTAGGTGCGCTTGTCGCCCTCGTCGTAGCCGTGGACGTTTTCGATGATCGGGGACATCCAGATGGCGTCTACACCCAGATCGGTGAAATAGCCCTCTTCCAGCTTCTGGATGACACCGCGCAGGTCGCCGCCGAGAAATCCGCGCATATGGGCGGCGTCATTTTTGCGGCCGTAGGACAGGTCGTTGTCCGGGTTACCGTTGTAGAAGCGGTCCGGCAACATGAAATAGATAGTGGCGTTGTTCCAGAAAGGATCCGCGGAAAAA
The DNA here is from genome assembly GCF_036563125.1 of Microbulbifer sp. Lineage (GTDB taxonomy): Bacteria > Pseudomonadota > Gammaproteobacteria > Pseudomonadales > Cellvibrionaceae > Microbulbifer. Next base: position 4,953 of record NZ_DATCMV010000158.1, on the reverse strand, counting down.
TTATTGACCTGGGTCAAGGCGGACTCGGCCACCTGCGGTGAAGATACCGCGCGAGCCTGATCGGCCGGGCCTTGGGATTCACTGTCGGAACAGGCGGCCAGGGCAAGTGCGGCCGCGGATATTGCGGCACTCAGGCCGAACATTTTTCTCATTATCGTCTCTCCGCCGTTATGGAACGGTCATCACTGCAACCTAATGTACGCACCTGCGCCAGAGTTTCCTCCTCCCGGCACGGGGCGTAGATGGAAACAGGCGCAGATGAAAAAAGCAGCGACCGGTGATAATCTCGACCTCTCGGTCACAAAGCCGCCTGCAGGCCGCTACGCGGGCACCCAAAACAGAGGGCGGCAGCCGAGAGAGCCGCAAGGCAGAGAGAAAACTTAGGGATTGGATTTCCAGATAAATAAGGAGTAACCATGCAGGACAAACCCGTCGTATTCGTTGTCGTCGACCCCAATGACGATCGCCACGTAGCCCTGGAGCGCGCACTGACCACTGCCCGCGAGCGCAACCCGCAGCCGAAGCTGGCGGTATTCGTCGCCGTGGATGGTGAAGCGGTAGACACCCGCGCGGTAAACGACCACCTGTTCCGCGATGAATTCTGGTTTCGCGACCAGATTCGCAAACCCATCGAACAGGCCGGTGTGGAATTCGAAATTACCGTGTGCTGGTCCAGTGACTGGCAGGGAGCGATTATTCAGGAAGCCAAGCGCTACAACGCGGAAATGATCTACCTGCCGGTACACGCCAAGACCAGCCGCCGCTTCACCTTTGCCGAATCCAAGTGGCAGGTACTGAAGCAGGCCAAATGTCCGGTGGTGCTGATCCGGCCGGGCGCCAAGGATCGCCGCAAGGTGGTGCTGGCAACGGTCAACTACCAGGCGCAGAGCACCCACCAGCGCCAGCTGAATCGCCAGATTACCGAGCGCGCCAGCTACATCGCGGATGTGTACGGTGCCGAACTGCATCTGGTGAACGCCTTCCTGGATTCCATGCGCTATCCGGATCGCGGCCAGCTGGCCAAGCTCGCGGACAAGACCGGGGTACCCACCGATCGCATCCACGTAAAGCAGGGCTACACCAACGAAGTGGTTGCCGAGATCGCAAAAGAGATCGATGCGGACGTCGTGGTGATGGGTACCCTGAACCAGTACGGTGAAACCGGCTCGCTGCTGCGCGGCAATACCGCGGAGCGGGTGATCGGCTCTCTGGATATCGATGTGATGGTGTGCAACGCGTTTACCACCACGGCACACTGATAAGCCTGCCCGGGCCCCGTATCACCGCGGGGCCCTCTCATATCCCCCTCCTCCCTATCCAAGGCTGACGCCCTCCCCAGCCAGTCGCTGGATACTGGCAACTTTCCCCTGCCCCGGAGAGCCACAACAATGTACAAGAAACTCGCGCAGGTACTGATCCTGATGCTCGGCGCATCGGCACAACTCACTGCCGCAACACCCGCCGCAACATCATCTACGGCACAAGCCAATGTGCAGGTGATGCCCGCGATTGCGATGGATTCATTGCAACGCGCGCGCACCTACCGCATCTACCTGCCCTCAGGTTACGAGGAGTCCGACAGGCGCTACCCGGTGCTGTATATGCACGACGGCCAGAACCTGTTCGACGATGCGACCTCCTACGTGGGCGAATGGGGTGTGGATGAGAGCCTCAATCAGCTGGCGCAGACCTGTGGCCTGGAAGTGATCGTGGTGGGCATCGACCACGGCGACAAGCTGCGCATGACCGAACTGAACCCCTACGACAATGAGCGCTTCGGTAGCGGCGAAGGCAACGCCTATGTGGATTTCCTGGTGAAGGAATTGAAACCGCGCATCGACCGGGAATATCGCACGCTGGCAGACCGCGACCACACCGCGATCATGGGAAGCTCCATGGGTGGGCTCATCTCCAACCACGCCATCAATCGCTATCCCGACATTTTTGGCATGGCCGGTTTTTTTCTCCCTCCTACTGGATTGCGCCAGGCGTATTGAATGCATCCGCGAATAATCCGCAGCTGGACAATACACGGATCTACCTGCTGACCGGCGCGCGCGAGGGGGAGGAGATGACCGAAGGTTTTGTGGAAATGGAAAAGATCCTGAAAATTCGGGGTAAGCGGCACTTGTGGCAGGCAAAACTCGACGACGAGGGAAATCACAGCGAAACCTTCTGGCGCCGTGAGTTTCCCTATGCCATCGACTGGCTATTTGACGCCGGCTGCCAGCAGTGAGGACAAAAACGCCTCATGGGTCGGCAACTGTTTGACCGTGCCCTGGATCAGGGTTTTCAGGCTCTGTAGCAGGTCATCCAGCTGTACATCACTCAGGCCATCCGCAATCACATGATGATCCTCGGGCAGCACCCCCTGCCCGATCAGCACCTGCTGCCAGGCCACCTCGGTGAACAAATCCTCGTAATCCCGGAAAACCTTGCCGGTCGTACGGAAGAGCTCGATCTTGTGCTGCAGGCTCTGCGGGATCTCCATGCTTTCGCAATGCCGCCAGAAGTCACTGTCGCCTCGCTGGTTGGCTTTGTAGTGCAGAATGATAAAGTCGCGGATACGCTCCATTTCCACCCGTGACTGGCGGTTGAATTCCGCCACTTCCTCAGCGCGAATGCCGCGATGCGGGAAACACTTGACCAGCCGAGTAGCACCGGATTGCACCAGGTGGATAGAGGTGCTTTCCAGCGGCTCCAGGAATCCACTGGCAAGCCCCAGGCTAACTACGTTTCTCTTCCACTGTTCACGTCGGTGTCCGGTGCGGAACGGAATCACCCGCGGCTCCGCGAGGGGCTTACCCGGCAAATTGCCCAACAGGACCTCGCGGGCCTGTTCATCACTCCAGTGGCTGCTGGAATACACCAGCCCGTTGCCGGTGCGGTGTTGCAGCGGGATCTGCCATTGCCAGCCACAGGCGTGGGCAATGGAACGGGTATACGGGGGAATGGAATCAGCCGATTCACTGGGAATCGCCATGGCGCGGTCACAGGGAAGCCACTGGCTCCAACTTTCATACTGGCTGCCGACAGCCTTATCGATCAGCAGCCCGACAAATCCCGAGCAATCGACGAAAAGATCTCCCTCAATAACCTGACCATTCTCCAGAGCCAGATTCTCAACATGGCCGCTGTCATGGTTGCAGCGCACATCGCTCACCTTGCCCTCGACACGCTTAACGCCTTTGGACTCGCTGTAGCGGCGCAGATATTGCGCATACAGCGCGGCGTCAAAATGATAGGCGTAGGAAAGTCCCGGCAGGTTGGTATTGGGAATATTCGCCAGATGCGCAAACCTGTTTTGCTTGGCCGCCTGATAGTTCAGGGAGAAATCCCAGTAACTGTCACTGTGGCCGGAAGCGTGACTGCGCAACCAGAAATGATGGAAATCACAGAAAGGAAAATTTTTGCCGATGCTGCCAAAGGCATGCATGTAGCTTTCGCCGGGGCGCGACCAGTTTTCAAACTGAATGCCGAGTTTGATGGTGCCGTTGGTGGCACGCAGGAATTCCGCCTCGTCGAGGCCGAGCGCGCGGTTGAAATTCAGAATCGGCGGAATCGTGGCTTCGCCCACACCGACGGTGCCGATCTGGTCGGATTCCACCAGGGTAATGTCCACGGTGCCCGCCAGGCTTCTGGCCATCATTGCCGCCGTCATCCAGCCGGCGGTACCGCCGCCGAGAATGACGAGATTTTTTATCGTTTTGTTGTTCACATCGCTTTCCCTTTACGGGTTCTTATACCGGTTCCTTCGCAATTACATAACACTTCCCTGCAAACAAAAAAGCCCCTGCAACCGGAATCGCAGGGGCTAGAGAGACAACTCAGTTGAGATTACAGCTTGTAGCTGAAGCCCAGCAGGTAGGTCTTACCGTAGCTCTGGTAATCACGCACCTGCAGCGCATTGTCGCCGCTCAGGGTGGTGAAGGGCTCGTCGGTCAGGTTGATGCCCTGCAGGTAAACGGACAGGCCTTCCAGACCACCGATTCCGGACTCACCGAAGTCGTAACCCAGCTGGGCGTCGACGATGGTTTCGCCCACTACGTCAACCTGCTGGCTGTCAAAGCCAACACCGTACACTTCACCCTTGAAGTCAGAGCGCTTGCGCACGCTGGTACGGGCGGAGAAGCCGTGGTTGTCGTAGTAGAAGGTCAGGTTCTGAATGCTGTCGGACAGGCCCGGCAGTTCGTAGTCGTTACCATTCGGATCTTTGACATCAGAGCTCACACCAGTGTGGCTGGCCAACAGACCGAAGCCGTCCAGGCTCTCGCTGAATATATTGAACGGCAGAGACACAGACAGTTCATAACCCTGCAGGGTGCCGCCACCACCATTGATTTTGGAGTAACGGGTAGCAGTAGTGTCTACACCATCCGGGAGCGCTACAGAACTCAGGTCCAGAACTTCGGACAGGTCAACTTCGTAGTTGCCATCAAAGTGCCAGGAATCCAGGTCTTTCCAGAACATCGCCACAGAGAAGTAACCTTCGTCACTGAAGTAGTTCTCATAGGAAAGATCCAGACCAATGGCTTCTTTCGGCTCCAGATAAGGGTTGCCACCGCTGATCTTGAAGTTGTTGCCATTCGCGTCAGCGGTAGACATGAACTCGAAGCTTACAGAAGAGTTCATCTCATCCATGCGCGCACGGGAGATGGTTTTCGCTGCGCCGAAACGCAGGGTCTGCTGCTCATCAATCGCCAACGCCAGGTTCAGGCTCGGCAGTACATGACCGTAGTCGTGCTTGACGTCAGAGGCTTCGGCAACTACCAGGCCGTTCTCCACCTTACCGGTGTAGCCCTTGGTGTCCACTTCGGTGTACACGTAACGCAGGCCAGCGGTACCGGTCAGTGCCAGACCAGCAACCTCGGTTTCCATTGAAGCCTGTGCGAAGGCAGCAGTCACCGATTCACCCACATTGTAGGATTTGGTCAGGTGCTGGATACCGGTCAG
>NZ_DATCMV010000114.1:0-14145 GCF_036563125.1 Microbulbifer sp. | reverse complement strand
GGAAGATGTGTCCGAAATTATCTCCGCCGACCTGCGCCGCAGCGGCCTGTTCGCACCGGTGCCCAGGGAGGACATGCTGTCTTTCCCGAAGACACCGGAAGAGGTGAGCTTCCGCGACTGGCGTGTGCTGGGTACCGAGTATGTGGTAACCGGCAGGATGCAACCCCAGGCGGGCGGCTACCTGTTGAGTTTCGATCTGGTGAACATCTTCGGCCAAAGCAAGATGTTCACCAAGCAGGTCACCGGTGGGCCGCAGCAGCTGCGGGATATCGCCCACCGCGCCGCCGATGAAATATACGAGGCCATTACCGGTATCCGCGGTGCCTTCGGTACCCAGATGATCTATGTGCAGGAGACCCAGCGCGGCGGCCAGCCCAGTTATGCGCTGATGCTGTCGGACATTGACGGCGCGCGTGCGCGCCAGATCCGCCGCTTCAGCACGCCGGTGATGTCGCCGAGCTGGTCGCCTAACGGGCAGGAAGTGGCTTACGTGTCTTTCGAGACCGGGCGCCCGGCGATCTTCCGCGAAAATTTGCGTACAGGTGCACGTCAGCAGCTGACCAACTTCAAGGGGCTGAACAGCTCCCCCACCTGGTCGCCGGACGGGACCAAGCTGGCCATGGTGCTGTCAAAAGATGGCAACCCGGAGATCTATGTCCTCGATTTGCGCAGCGGTCAGTTCACGCGAATGACCCGTCACTTCTCCATTGATACCGAACCGAACTGGATGCCAGACGGAAAGTCGCTCGTTTTCACTTCCGACAGGGGAGGTAAGCCACAAATTTATCAATTGACTCTTGCCACGGGTCAAGTAGACCGCTTAACCTTCGACGGCGATTACAACGCACGTCCGCGGGTCTCTCCCGATGGCAAAACGCTGGTTATGGTGCATCGTAGCAGTGGGGTTTTCACTATCGCTACGATGGATATCGTTTCCGGCAGAATGCGTGTCCTCACGGAGACGCGCCTGGACGAATCCCCAAGTATTGCGCCCAACGGCGCGATGCTGATGTACGCCACCAAGCGGGGGAGCAAGGGTATTCTGGCAGCGGTGTCGCTGGATGCCGGAGTCAAATACAGTCTGCCTTCGCAACAGGGAAATGTCCGCGAACCGGCGTGGTCGCCTTACTTTGATTGATGCAGTATTCACAGTGAGCCTTATGTTCTCGCTGTGAGTGTGAAGTCAAACAAATAAGAAGTAGGTAAAGCCCGGTAAAGTTACCGGGTGGTAAATCTGACAAGATTTTTCGATAACACTTAAAGCGGAGTTGTTTATGTTTAAATCAGTAAAAACCGGCCTGGGTCTGGCTTGCGTACTGGCAGTAATGGCCGGTTGTTCCAGCACCGACACCGAAGACACTGGCAGTGCCATGGTCGACCAAACCCCTCCTCCCGTTGTTGAGGACACTACTCCTGTGGCTCCGGTTGCACTGGATAACGTCGTTTACTTCGACTTCGACCAGTCCCTGCTGAAGCCCTCCACTCGCGAGCTGCTGATCAAGCACGCTGACCGTATGCGCAGCGCAACCGGCACCGTACGTCTGGAAGGCCACGCTGACGAGCTGGGTACCCGTGAGTACAACCTGGCCCTGGGTGAGCGTCGTGCTAACGCCGTTCGCGACTTCCTGGTTCTGCAAGGCGTAAACGCCGCTAACCTGGAAGTGATCAGCTACGGTGAAGAGCGTCCGGCTCAGGAAGGCTCCAGCGAAAGCGCCCGCGCTATGAACCGTCGTGTGGTTATCAACTAATCTGAAAGCATGCACTTGTCTTTTCTGATTAGAAATATCGCGGTTACCGCAGCCTTTATGGCTGCGGTATCGACCTCGTATGCGCAGGCTCCGGTGGTGGATCTGTCCAGCGGCAGTACCACAAACCGGGGCATTGCAACTCCGCCGCCCTCGGGCTATCCGCAGCTAGCAAGCCGTGTGGATAGCTCATCCGGCCGCCTGCAGGCAAATCCGCAGGCGGACGCCTACTACCAGATGCAGATTCTGCAGCAGGAAGTTCAGGAATTGAGAGGCGCAGTGGAGGAGTTGAGGCATGAAGTCAAGCGGTTGCGCCAACAGCGCACCGAGGACTACATGGATCTCGACCGCAGGATTTCCAAACTGAGCGGCACTGCCCCCGCGACCGGAGCTCCCGAGTCCGGAGTGGCCGACGCCGAAGTTGCAGGTGCGGGTGTTCAACCCCGGGCACCGGCAAACGGTGGCGTCGCGGCAGCCAGCGAAAACGAGAAGGATCGCTACCAGGCGAGCTTTGACCTTGCGCGCAACGGCGATTACGACGGTGCCAGCAAAGCGTTTAAGAGCCTCCTGGAGGAATTCCCGAACGGCCAATATGCACCCAACGCCAGCTACTGGCTGGGTGAGATAGCGCTGGTGCAGGGCAATGTGGAAGAAGCGCGCACCTGGTTCGTGTCTTTGCTTGATAACTACCCTAATTCCAACAAGGTCTGGGACGGGCGTTATAAGTTAGGCACGGTTTACCACCAGTTGGGCGACAACGCCAAGGCCAAGGAATTGCTGCAACAGGTGGCATCCAGCGGCGAACGCGCCTCAGGACTGGCAAAGCAGTACCTGAAGGAAAATTTTTAACGAGTACCGAGCAGCTCTCTTCGTCCTTGGCAGCCATCGGCCCATAACGGTGGTGCGTGCAAGGGGGAGGTTTGGCGCCGGCTGTGTCAGGAAATGGCACTGCCGGGAGCCGGCAGCAGGTGCTGGTTTTGTGATCAAAAAGAATCTATGATCCCGCGCCCGGGTGGTTAGCTCCACCCGGGCGTTTTTATATGTGCCGGGAGCTGCTGTGATTCAGGAGTGGCTGCGGGACTGAGTACGAGATATTCACAGCGCGGGATACGGATTGCGAATGACCACCGAGGCAAAGACAGATCTGACTGAAGTTGACCTGACTGCGGAGTCTCTCCGTATCAGCGAGCTTTTCTACTCTCTGCAGGGCGAAGCGCGGGATTCCGGTTTACCCACCGTATTTGTGCGTCTCACCGGCTGCCCGCTGCGCTGTACCTATTGCGATTCAGAGTACGCTTTTTATGGCGGCGAGCGCATGACGCTGGCCGATATCTTGCAAAAAGTGCAAAGCTATCCCGCCCGCCATGTGTGTGTCACCGGTGGCGAGCCACTGGCTCAGCCCAATTGCCTGCCGCTGCTGACCGCACTGTGCGATGCGGGATATCAGGTGTCACTGGAAACCAGTGGCGCCATGCCGGTGGATGCAGTGGATCCTCGGGTGTCCAAAGTGGTGGACCTCAAAACCCCCGCTTCCGGTGAGCAGTCGCGCAACCGTGTTGAGAACATTCCGCTGCTCGGTCCCGACGATCAGGTCAAGTTTGTGATCTGCGATCGCGGCGACTACGACTGGGCCAGATTCACCCTGGATCAGTACCGCCTGACTGAGCGGGTGGGGGAGGTGCTGTTTTCCCCTAGTTACGAGCAGTTGAACCCGCGCCAGTTGGCGGAGTGGATCCTGGAAGACGGCCTGCCGGTACGGATGCAGATCCAGCTGCACAAATTGCTGTGGGGCGATGTCCCCGGCGTGTGATACCGAGAGCGTTACCGATTCGCGCCGGAAAAATGCCCCCAAGAATTCGGATGAAACTATGAGTAAGAAGAAAGCAGTCGTTCTCCTGTCTGGCGGTCTCGATTCCGCCACGGTTCTGGCAATGGCCAGTCACGACGGCTACGAATGTTACGCCCTCGGCTTTGATTATGGTCAGCGCCACAGTGCGGAACTCACGGCCGCGCAGCGGGTGGCGGCGGACCTTGGGGCCGAGGAGCACAAGGTAGTGAAGCTGGACCTGCGGGTCATTGGTGGCTCTGCGCTCACCGACGACAGCATTGCCGTGCCGGAAGAGGAAACCAGCGGCATACCGATTACCTATGTGCCTGCGCGCAACACAGTGTTTCTGTCCATTGCCCTGGGTTGGGCAGAGGTATTGGGCGCACAGGATATTTTTGTGGGTGTGAATGCGGTGGACTATTCTGGTTACCCGGATTGTCGCCCCGAGTACATCGATGCGTTTGAAAAGATGGCCAATCTGGCGACCCGCGCTGGAGTGGAGGGGAAGAAACTGACGATTCATGCACCGCTGATGAAAATGAGCAAGGCGGATATCGTCAAGCGTGGTACCGAGCTCGGCGTGGATTACAGTCTGACCGTCAGTTGTTACCAGGCGCAGCCAAATGGCGCCGCCTGCGGGCGTTGCGACAGTTGTCGTCTGCGCGCAGCGGGCTTCGCGGAAGCCGGCTTGAGTGATCCGACGATTTACGCGTGATGGGGGCTGTGGGGCGGTGCAGCATCCCACACCTAAGCCCTTAAAATTGTTAGAAATTTTTTTGTAATCGGGGCTTGTGTTTTCGGATTAGATCCGTAAGATACGCAGCTCCTCAAGGCGAGGGGGGATTAAGGGTCGTTAGCTCAGTTGGTAGAGCAGTTGGCTTTTAACCAATTGGTCGCTGGTTCGAATCCAGCACGACCCACCATTTCTCCCCGCCAAATAGCGAATTCGCTCTCTACCAGGCAGTTCGTTATCTGTTTCGGTCAGGCAATCTATTCACTGCCAGGCTGCACAAAGGGTCGTTAGCTCAGTTGGTAGAGCAGTTGGCTTTTAACCAATTGGTCGCTGGTTCGAATCCAGCACGACCCACCATCATCTCTCTTTCCCCAAAGTCGTAGTTGAAATCCTGCATAATACTGCGGTTAATCCTCCGCGTGTCCGCATCGTTCCCCCTCTCTTTTCACCCTAGAATTTCTGCTGAAGAAGCAAACACCGGGGTATGGGTCTAAATTCAGCGAAATTTCTGCAGACCGGTATAATGCCGGCCTTTCCGTGTGACAGAGATCCATCACAGCATGACAGACAGCAGCGAAAAAATTGCCACCAGCAGTCCCGCGCCAAATGCCATTGATGCCCGCGAATTCGTGCAAGAGCATCTGGTACACCCGGGTATGCATGAGTACAGCCCGGAAGAGCTGGAACATTGGCGCGAGCGTATCAAGCGCCTGCTGAAAGAGCAGAATGCGGTGCTGGTTGCACATTACTACACCGATCCGCTGATCCAGCAGCTGGCAGAGGAGACCGGTGGCTGTGTGTCCGACTCTCTGGAGATGGCGCGCTTCGGTGCCCAGCACCAGGCCGATACCCTGATTGTCGCTGGCGTAAAGTTCATGGGAGAGACTGCGAAAATCCTGACGCCGCACAAGCGGGTACTGATGCCGACATTGGAAGCTACCTGCTCGCTGGATCTCGGTTGCCCGATAGATGAATTTTCCGCTTTCTGCGATCAGCATCCCGACCGCACCGTGGTGGTTTATGCGAATACCTCGGCCGCGGTTAAGGCGCGCGCAGACTGGGTAGTGACGTCCAGCATTGCGCTGGACGTGGTGGACTACCTGGATTCCCAGGGGGAGAAAATCCTGTGGGCGCCGGACAAGCACTTGGGCAGTTATGTACAGAAGCAGACCGGTGCCGACGTGTTGCTGTGGGACGGTGCCTGCATCGTGCACGAGGAGTTCAAGGCAAAAGGTGTCGCCGATCTGAAGGCGCTCTATCCCGATGCACTGGTGCTGGTGCACCCGGAGTCCCCCGCGGCGGTCGTGGAGCTCGCGGATGTGGTGGGTTCCACTTCCCAGATCATCAACGCCGCCAAAACCCGCCCCAACAAGCAGTTTATCGTGGCCACTGATCAGGGCATTTTCTACAAGATGCAGCAGCAGTGTCCGGACAAGGAACTGATCATTGCGCCTACCGCCGGTTCCGGCGCCACCTGCCGCAGCTGTGCCAATTGCCCGTGGATGGCAATGAATTCACTGGAAAATCTGTGCGGAGTACTGGAGCGCGGTGACAATGAAATCCTTGTCGATCCGGAGCTGGGCAAGCGCGCGATGATGCCGTTGCAGCGCATGCTGGATTTCCGTAAACCGTTGGACTAAGCCGGTTTGCGGAAGAAAAAAAGAGCGGCAATGGCCGCTCTTTTTTTTGGGTTTACGAAAGTGAAAGCTCCGTCAAAGTTCTTTCGCCTTCTCCTGCATCTTGATCACATCTTTCATGCGCTGCTCCAGGATCGCGTGGGTCTGGTAGTCGTTTTTTGCCAGGCGTACACCGTGACGCAGGTGCTGCAGCGCCTTGTCGAAGACACCGTTCAGGATGTAGTACTCGGCGCGAGCTTCGTGGACGCCGACGATATCACCGGCGAGGCCGTGGGTTTCTGCCAGCAGGTACCATACCGCTGGGTCCTTGCGGCGCACCCGGCTGTGCTTGGAGAGGATGCGCTCAGCGGCCAAATAGTTTCCGGCTTTGAAGTGGGCGTTGGCCAGCCCCATGATCAGCGCGTGATTTTTCGGGTTGCTCTCCACGGCCTTTTCCAGGCGCCGGGTGGCACTGGTGTAATCGTGGCGCGCCACGTCAATGTCGGCGCGGGCGAGGATAAAGGCGTCCTTGTCCGGATCCTTGTCCAGCAGCGGCTGCAGGCTGTCCAGGGCTTCGTCGGCTTTGCCGGCAGCAGTTTGGGCCAGTACCAGACCGTAGCGCGCGGCGTCCTCGTTGTCGTTAACCCCCAGCAGTTCCGCCTGGAAGCGCTTCACGGCTTGCTGCGGTGTTGCCTCGGCGGCAACGCGGATACGGGCGCGCATCAGATGGTACTCACGGCTGTCCCGCAGCGGGACCTTGTCCATGCGGTTGGCGCGCAGCTTGGCATCGGCAATCCGCTTTTCGGTCACCGGGTGCGTCAGCAGGAATTCCGGCGGGCGGCGATAGTAGCGGGTGGCCTTGAGCATCTGCTCAAACATTTCACCGGCGGCCTGGGGGTCCATACCCGCCTTGGCCAGGGTCTCGATGCCCACCCGGTCTGCTTCCTGCTCGTTCTGGCGGGAGAAGCGCAACTGGTTGTCGAGGGCGGCGGCCTGGGTGGCCGTCATCGCGGCAATACCGGCATCACCGCCGGCGGTGGCGGCGAGTACCAGGGCGCCGAGCATACCGGCCAGGGTTGGCAGGGTACTGTTGCGTTGGGCTTCCAGTGAACGCGCGTAATGGCGCTGGCTCAAGTGCGCGAGTTCGTGGGTAAGTACGGAGGAGAACTGGTCTTCATTCTCTGCAAACAGGAACAGTCCGGTGTGTACCCCAACCACACCGCCGGGCACCGCAAACGCGTTCATGGTGTCGTTTTTGACCACCACTACGTCCAGGGTCTTATCTTCCAGGGGGCTGTATTCGGCGAGGACTTTGAGGGAGTTTTCGACGTACTGCTGCAGCAGGGCATCGCTGGAGGTGCGCACCTGGCTGCGGAACATGCGCAGCCACATCTCACCCAGCTCATTCTCCCGCGCGCGGGAGACCAGACCGCTACTGGTGTCACCGAGCTGCGGCAGCTGAATCTGGTGGTCGTCCTGCGCGATGGCGGCAATGGGGGCCGCTCCAAGCAGCAGGCCGGCGGCAATGCCAGCCGCGCCCTGGCGCAGGCTCCGCCAGCACCGGTTCGGGTGCCGATGGCGCCCTGAAGCTCGCTTGAAAGTGCTCGAATTCTCGGTCATATCATTTACTGCGTCTGCCGGGTTGCCTGTGGCTAACACTATACGTAACCCTGTGGGACTGTCGAGGTTTTGAACAGCGGCCGGGTAAAAGGTTCTGTTACATGACCCATAGACCAGGGGGCGCCGTTATAATTCGCGGCATTTACGGATCTTTACCGGTAATCCATGACCGAAATAGCCACTCAAGCCACCGTAGCCCCGGATTCTGCTTGGGAGTCTGCTTTAAGGGTAGATGCCCGGGGGCTGCCGTGCCCGCAGCCGCTGCTGGCCATGCGCCGCGCGCTGAAGCCGCTGGCGCCGGGTTCATTACTGCACCTGGTGGCCACGGACCCGGCGTCTCGCGAGGATATTCGCAGCTTTTGCCGCCTGAGTGGTGTACCTTTGCTGCGTGTCGAGTGCCGGGATGACGAGTTTCATTACTGGCTAGCCGCTATCTGAGGCTGCCGTGCGCCGATGGGGAATCCGCCGCGCTGCCGCCTGTTTAATTCCACACATCACTGTCAGGTAACTTCGTTCTATGTTTGCGATTGTCAGGGGTTGGGTAAATCGCTATTTCAGCCAGGAAGAGGTGGTGCTGCTGGTACTGCTGTTGCTGGTGGCTATGGTTGTGCTGGCAACCTTGGGGGGCGTGCTGGCGCCGGTGCTGGCTGCGCTGGTGATCGCCTTTTTGATGCAGGGTATGGTGCAGCGGCTGGAGTCGTGGAAGGTGCCCCACTGGCTCGCGGTCAGCCTGGCCTGCCTGGTACTGGTGGGCGCCATTGCCGGCCTGCTGTTTGTGGTCATGCCTATCATCTGGCGCCAGACCGTGCGGCTGTTCGCCGAGTTACCCAACATGATCGACCGCGGTCAGGAATTGCTGTTATTGCTGCCTGAACAGTATCCGCGCCTGGTAACCGCGCAGCAGATCGATGAAATCTTCAATACCCTCGGCAGTGAGCTGGGCTCATTCGGGCAGACGGTGCTCACCTTCTCCCTGGCCAATATCCCGGTGCTTGCGGCGGTGCTCATCTATCTGGTGGTGGTGCCGATTCTGGTGTTCTTCTTTCTGAAGGATTCCAACAAGCTACTGGGCTGGTGTGCCGCCTTTCTGCCCCACCAGCGCCCCATGCTGCGACAGATCTGGCACGAGATGAATGACCAGGTGGCCAACTATGTGCGCGGCAAGGTGATCGAAATCGCCATTGTCGCGGTGGTCAGCTATATCGCCTTTCTGCTGCTGGGCGTTAATTACGCACTGCTGCTGGCAGTGGCGGTGGGCCTGTCGGTGCTCATTCCCTATATTGGCGCCGCGGCCGTCACCATTCCGGTAGCCGCGATCGGCCTGTTCCAGTGGGGCTGGAGCAGCGAATTTTTCTGGCTGATGTTTGCCTACGGCATCATCCAGCTGCTGGACGGCAACGTTCTGGTGCCTATCCTGTTTTCCGAGGCGGTAAACCTGCACCCGGTGGCTATCATTCTGGCGGTGCTGGTGTTCGGCGGTATCTGGGGATTCTGGGGCGTGTTTTTTGCTATCCCGCTGGCGACCCTGGCAAAGGCGATCATGAACGCTTGGCCCACCGCGGACCACCAGGCCGCATGGCAGGCGCGCGAACTGCTGGCCTCCGAAAATACCGATGCAGCCGCCAAATAACCTGCTCGCCCCGGCGGTTGTGGAATTCTGCCGTCCGGGGCACTAATATCCCGCGCTTCATTTCAGGCCCCACCGCTGCACTGTGTGGTCAAGCCGCAGAACTAGCCATAGGAAATATCCATGAGCCTTGCTGACAAAGTACTGGCAGTGAACAACGATTTGCCGATCCGCACCGACAAGCCCGTCCACAGCGGAAAGGTCCGCTCCGTGTACTGGCTGACCGAGGCCGACAGCCGCCGCCTGATCGAGCAAAAAGGCTACCCGGTAGCCGCGGATGCGCCGCTGGCGGTAATGGTCATCTCCGACCGTATCTCCGCCTTCGACTGTATCTGGACCGGCGAGGGTGGTCTGCTGGGCGTGCCGGGCAAGGGTGCTGCCCTGAATGCGATCTCCAACCACTGGTTCAAGCTGTTCAAAGATCAGGGCCTGGCGGAAAGCCATATCCTGGATATTCCCCACCCGGGCGTGTGGATCGTGCAGAAAGCCAGTCCGGTGAAGATCGAGGCGATTGTGCGCCAGTACATTACCGGATCCATGTGGCGCGCCTACAGCAAGGGCGAGCGCGAGTTCTGTGGTATCGAGATTCCGGGCGGATTGCAGAAGGACCAGAAACTGCCGGAGCTGCTGGTCACCCCGTCCACCAAGGGCATCCTCAAGGGTATTCCCGGTGTCCCGGAAGCCGATGATGTGAACATTACCCGCAAGAACATCGAAGACAACTTCGCGGCGTTTAATTTCCGCAGCCAGGGCGATATCGACCTGTACGAAAAGCTGCTGAAAGAGGGCTTTGAGGTTATCTCTGCAGAGCTTGCGAAGCTGGATCAGATCTTCGTAGATACCAAGTTCGAGTTTGGTTATGTGACCGATGCGGACGGCAACGAAAAGTTGATCTACATGGATGAGGTGGGTACTCCGGACTCTTCCCGTATTTGGGATGGCGAGGCCTATCGCAATGGCAAGATTGTGGAAAACTCCAAAGAGGGCTTCCGCCAGGCATTGCTGAACTACTTCCCGGACCCGGATATCCTGCTGAACAAGGATCGCATGGATGAGCGCGAGGCGCTGGCGCGCGACAACCTGCTGCCCGAATCCATGCTGATGGACCTGTCCCGGACTTATGTGGGTATTGCTGAAAAAATCATTGGGGAGAAACTGGCGATCTCCGACAACCCGAAAGCGGAAATCATTCAGGTGCTCCGTGACGAGTACGGCCTGATCGACTGATTGGCTCCCAATAAAAAAAACCGGCGCTTGCGCCGGTTTTTTTTATGCGTGAATGGCCGACGCCTAATCTGCAACTTCGATACGCGGAGGACTCCAGGTGCCTTTTCCGGGAGGGAGTACAGAGGGGGGATCTGTTTTTGGCCAGTACAGGCGCATGGCCAGATAGATTGGTCCGTCCGGCGCGGGTAACCAGTTGGATTCAAGATCCGCACCGGGCGAGTCCTTCTGAATGTAGATGGTTACCGAGCCATCATCGTTTTTCCTCATGCCTGGCAGCATGGGCGAATTGATCAGGTATCGGTTGATCGGGTTTTTGATCAGCAATTGGCTTTTGCCGTCGTACATGGTCACAGACCAGAAGGCATTGACCGGCGGCAGTTCGCCCTTGGCAAAGGTGAGCGTATATTTGTGCTTGCTGCCATCCAGTGGTGCACCTTTGCCATCGCTCCGGGTCATCGGGTAAGTGGCTTCCTCGGCATCGTTACCATAAATTCCCGCACTGGCTGCTGCCGCGCGCAGCAGCCAGTCGCCATGGTAAAAGGCGCGATCGCCAAAGGCCGCGGCGATATTCCAGCCGTTTATTTTGGCGCCAATGCTGTCCACTGCCTTGGCGATTTTCTGCTGTGCCTGACTGATGCCTTCTGCAATCGCTTTGCGCTGTTCCTCAGGCAGGTCATTGATGGAAAATTTTTTGTCAGGGCCTACGCCGATGCGCGCCAGTTGTTCGCGAATGTCCATGTCATCAGGATTCGGCGGTATTAGCTGAAGAACAAAATCCAGGTACGTAAAAAAATCGGACTGCATGGATTGTTTGTCGATTTTGGGGAAATCAATTTTCTCGGCGGCGGGTGGTGCCTGCTTGCCCAGAAAGGCCGACAGCGGCTGTGCCTTGTATTTGGCCTGGATCTCCCGCACGTTCTGGATATCTTCCGGGTTGAACAGTTGGGTACGGAATATGGCCTGTGAAAAATCCGAGCCGGCAACAAATACCTGGTTGATGCCCGGCGGCTTTTCTCCCTGCCAGCCCGGGCCCGCGATCATATAGTTGCCCGCGCCATTACCGGTGGCACGGCTGCCGATGTAGCCGTAATTGAACGTGTTGCCATCCACCAGCTGGATCGAGTAGTAGCGCTTGTTGTCGATTGCCGGCACGGAGATGACCATGGGTTCGGCCCGTAAATCCATCCACAGCATGGAGTAGGGCGTGTCACTGTTGGGGGTGACCACAGCCGTATCCTTGTATGTGAACACATTGGCGGCATTGCTGAGTGTATTGAATGGGGCTTTGTACTGGCCGGAATCCTTGTCGATGGTGAACTCGTACATGACGGCATAGTCCATGACGAGTGGCAGTCCGTAGATATAACCTTTCTCCGCAATCTGTTTGGTCTCCTCCGCTGTAGGCCAGGGTTGCGCACAAAGTGACTGGCTGACTAACCCGACCCAAAATGCCGCGAGTAAAAATATTGCCCGCGTGGGCCGTATCCAGTTTGCTGATGCCATAGGGGAGTTCCCCGAAACTGCTTTAGGTTGGGAAGTCGGCAAAGTGTAGTGTGCCGAGCGACCATGCCCACAGATTGGCCGCGCCACAATTCGCCATAATTGATCCCGGCCTTGCCCGGATTGCTCCCCACTGCCGCCCACTTACAGCTGTTTAATGCCTCCATTGATGAAAACTCTGGAGGCACCAGTGAACCGTCCCTTTTTCCACGCACCGCGCATTCATCGCGACCTGCTGATTCTTCCCGCCGACGAATACTATCGCCGTCGCTACCGCAAAAGCCGCACCGGCAGCTGGTTGCTGTTGTTGGTCACCGCGATTGCCGTGTTACTGGCAGCGATGGGCGCCAAGGCTCAGGAGACTGTCGTCGAAGTGCACCCCGAGCAGGGCGTGGAGTTTGAAAGTGTGGGTCTCAATGATTCCGGCAGTGGCGACCTGCTGTTCCAGGCTGAGGATAAAGGTCGCTACGTTCCCGCGATTCACCTCGGCACCGAGGCGGATATCAAAGTGCGCGGCTTGGTGGCCGAAGTGATGATCCAGCAGACCTTTTCCAATGCATCGGAGAAGTGGCAGGAGGCCGTGTATGTGTTGCCGCTGCCGGAAAACGCGGCGGTCAGCGGGATGGAAATTGTGATCGGTGAGCGGCGCATTGTCGGTGAGGTGCGCGAGCGCCAGCAGGCGCGACAGATCTATAAAGAGGCGCGCGAGGCGGGCAAGCGTGCAGCATTACTGGAACAGCAGCGTCCAAACCTGTTTACCAGTCGTATCGCCAATATTGCGCCGGGCGAAAAAATCGCCGTGGAAGTTCGCTACCGGCAGACCCTGCGCTATGACGCCGGCCAGTTCAGTCTGCGTCTGCCCAGCACGCTGACACCGCGCTATATGCCGGGAATTCCGGTTGCCGTGGCACAGCAGGTAAACCTGAATGCCCACGGCTGGTCACTGCCCACCGATCAGGTGCCGGACGCGGACGAGATTTCTCCGGTGATGCTGCCGATGAGCGAACTGGCGGAGCAGAGCAGTCATCAGATGAATATCCAGATGGATCTCGCCATGGGCTTGCCACTTGCGGATATTTACAGCCCTTATCACGAAATCGATTTTCGCAGCGAGAGCGACCACCACTACAGCATTCGCCTGAAGCACGGAAGCGTGCCGATGGATCGGGATTTTGCGCTGTACTGGCGCCCGCAAGCCTCGGCCATGCCCGCGGCGGCAATGTTTGCCGAGCAGTCGGCCAAGGATTTCACCCAGTATCTGCAGCTGTTGCTGTTGCCACCCCAGGGGAGCGCCAGTGCGCGCAAACTTCCGCGGGAAGTGGTGTATGTGGTGGATACGTCCGGCTCCATGGGCGGCAACTCCATTCGCCAGGCAAAGGAGAGCCTGTTGCTGGCACTGTCGCGCCTCGCCGCCAATGATCGTTTCAACGTGATCGAATTTAACAGTGACTACCACACGCTGTATCCGCGTCCGCTTGCGGCGACCGCGGACAATATCCAGGGGGCGAGGGACTGGGTGGAATCCCTCGATGCCCGCGGTGGTACCGAGATGGCGCCGGCTCTGAAAGAGGCGCTGTCGCAGCAATTGAGTGATGAGCCCGGCGAGCTGGTGCGGCAGGTGATTTTTATCACCGACGGTGCGGTGGGCAATGAAAGCGCGCTGTTTGAATTGATTCGCCAGCGCCTCGGTGAGGTGCGCCTGTTCACCGTGGGTATCGGTTCCGCCCCCAACAGTTTCTTCATGACCAAAGCCGCACAATACGGCCGCGGCAGCTTTGTACAGATCGGTGACCTGGGTGAAGTACAGGAAAAAATGGGCGCGCTGTTCGAAAAACTGGAGAGTCCGCTGGTAACCGACCTGCAGGTGCAGTGGCCCCAGGGGGTAAAAGTTGAGGCCTATCCGAAACGCTTGCCGGATCTATACCGCGGCGAGCCGGTGCAACTGGTGGCACGGTTTGACGCGCGCACACTGGGTGCCAGCAGCGCGGGCGACATTACTATCAGCGGTCGCCTCGCCGGCAAACGCTTTACCCGCAACCTGTCGCTGTCGCAATTGGCTGTGGATAACTCAGGCAATGGCATTGGCAGTCTGTGGGCGCGGGAAAAAATCGATGCACTCCGGGACGAACAGCGCGAGCGTGGCCAATTCAGCGATCAGGAAGCCGAAGACCCGCTGCGCCAGCAAATCCTGCAACTGGCGCTGGCTTATCAATTGGCCAGCCCCTACACCAGCTTCGTTGCGGTGGAGC
>NZ_DATCMV010000037.1:0-7855 GCF_036563125.1 Microbulbifer sp. | reverse complement strand
CAGCCTGCGCACCTTCGTCTATCGCATCGCCCACAATCGCAGCGTTACCCAGCTCGCGCGCCGGCGCGACAGTGACGACAGCGATCTGCTGGAAACTGTGCCCGACGAGCGCCCGGGACCGGAAGCACGGCTGATGCAGAGTCGGGACGCCGAGAGGCTGATGCGGGCGGTGTCCACGCTGCCGCTGGGCATGCGCCAGGTGTTGACCTTGCGTTTCGAAGGATTGGGTTACAGCGAAATCTCCGAGGTGCTGGGTATCAGTGAATCCAATGTCGCGGTGCGCCTGAACCGTGCTCGCGAACGATTGAATGCCAAATTGAGTGAAACAGTATGAACAGCGAAGACGCCGGAAAACCGGTGAACCCTCCATGCGATGTCGATGAACTGCAAGCGCTTGCAGAAATGTGGAGACAAACACCTGTCGCCGTACCCGTGCCCGAAGTCATCCGCACAAAGATCCGCACGCAGGAGCGCCGTATGCGTCTGTATGCGCTGCTCGAATGGGGGCTGTCCATCGCACTCTGTTCCGTAGGTGTCTACCTGATACTGAGCGGTGGCCGGAGTGATGCGCCGTGGCTCGGACTCTTACTGGTGATTCTGACGGGGTGGGCAATGGCTTTTTCGGTTTCCAGTCGCCGAGGATTGTGGAGCCCTCTGGAGGAGTCAACCCGCGCCTATCTGGATCTGGCGCTGCTGCGACTGGTACACAAGCGGCGTATGCTTCGCTTTGCCTGGATACTGTTTATTGCCGAGCTGGGCATCTTTGCGCTGTGGCAGTGGTTATCCCGCTTTGGCTGGCTGGAGCCGATCTTTGCGGGCGATGCCACCTTTGCCCTTAGTTGGATCTCGGCGTTTGCACTGGGTATGGGAATCTGGAGCGCGTGGTACTGGCGCGGTATCAAAAACAGCGAACAGCAGATTGCGAAGTGGCAGCGTGAAAATATCCAGGTATCTGCGAAATAAATTGTAAGAAACGAAATTGTGCAGGTACTACAACAGGCGTCGATCGAACAAACGAACTCAATAGCTAATCATTAAAAGAGATTTGAATATGTTGTCGAGCCTTGAACAAAAATTTGCAGATTTCCTCGACCTGTTTGCGCAAATGGATACGTTGCAGGCTGTAATTTTCGTAGTGTTCTTTTTTGCGGTCTGGTTTCTGCCGAGCCTGCTGGCCATCTTTTTCAATCGCGGCAATCTGGGGAAAATCGCCATCGCGAATGTGCCAGCGGGGCTGTCGTGGATCGCGTGGGTGGCGCTGCTGGTGTGGGCGTCAACGGGCAAAATGAGCAGCAAACTAACGAAAAAATACGGTTCCCAATCTCCGGAAGCCGCACTGAAAGCCGGAAACTGATGACCTGATTTCCCGTACCCGATAAATCAGACTTCCCTTGCGCACACATCGGCGCAAGGGAAGTCTGTCAGGCGGTAAGTTACTGGTTGCTGGGCAGCATTTCAGTCGCCAGGTACTCGCGGTAGTAAGCGCTGGCCAACAGCTGCTTGGCTTCCTCGATGTCCGGCGCGAAGTAGCGGTCCTTGTCGTAGAAGGGTACGCGTGCGCGCAGGGCGGCCTTGGCGTTTTCCAGTTTTTCGGTGGTCTTCAGTGGCGCGCGGAAGTCCAGGCCCTGACAGGCTGCCAGCAGTTCCACTGCGAGAATACCGCAGGTGTTGTCGGCCATATCGCGCAGGCGGCGGCCGGCGAAGGTGGCCATGGACACGTGGTCTTCCTGGTTGGCAGAGGTGGGCAGGGAGTCGACGCTCGCCGGGTGGGCGAAGGTTTTGTTCTCGCTCGCCAGTGCCGCGGAAGTCACCTGCGCGATCATAAAGCCGGAGTTCACCCCGCCGTTGTCCACCAGGAACGGTGGCAGGCCGGACAGGTTGGAGTCGATCAGCAGGGCCATGCGGCGCTCGGACAGGGAGCCGATTTCCGCAATCGCCAGTGCCAGGTTGTCGGCAACCATCGCCACCGGTTCCGCGTGGAAGTTGCCACCGGAGATGATGTCGGAGTTCTCTGGGCTTTCCTCGTCGGTGAACACCAGCGGGTTGTCGGAAACACCGTTGGCTTCCGCCAGCAGCACCTCGGCGGCGAAGCGGATCTGCTGCAGGCAGGCGCCCATTACCTGGGGCTGGCAGCGGAGGCTGTAGGGGTCCTGCACCTTGGCGCAGTCCACGTGGGAGTCGCCGATCTCGCTGCCTTCACCCAGCAGTTCGCGGTAGCTCGCGGCCACATCGCGCTGGGCCTTCTGACCGCGCACCATGTGAATACGGTCGTCGAACGGACGGCGCGAGCCCTTGGCGGCTTCCAGGGTCAGAGCACCGGTCACCACGGCACCCGCAAACATGTCTTCGGCAGAGAACATTCCCTGCAGGGCAAACGCGGTGGAAGCCTGGGTACCGTTCAGCAGTGCCAGACCTTCCTTCGGTGCCAGCACCAGCGGGCGCATTTCTGCAAAGCGCAGGCCCTCGGAAGCCGGTTTGCGCTCGCCGTTGATAAAGCATTCGCCTTCACCCAGCAGCACCACGCTCATGTGGGCCAGCGGTGCCAGGTCGCCGGACGCACCTACAGAACCTTTTTCCGGAATCGCCGGGTAGACGCCGGCGTTGACCAGCTTGATCAGCGCTTCGATCACTTGCGGGCGCACGCCGGAGTAGCCGCGCGCGAGGGAGTTGATCTTCAGCACCATCAGCAGGCGCACGGTGTCTTCGGTCATGAAGTTGCCGGTGCCGGCGGCATGGGACAGCACGATGGCGCGCTGCAGGGTTTCCAGATCTTCTTTCTCGATGCGGGTGTTGGCCAGCAGGCCGAAACCGGTGTTGATGCCGTATACGGTGCGGCCCTGTTCCAGCACCTGCGCCACGGTTTTGGCGGAGGCTTCGATGGCCGGGTAGGCGTCCTTGGACAGACTCAGTTGCACCGGCTCGCGGGCAACGCGGCGCAGTTGTTCCAGGCTCAGTTGGCCGGGGTTGATTTCCAGTTGGTACATAACTTTTGCTACCGAAAATTTTTGTTCAAAACCGCCGCGACTTGATTCGTGGCCGCGGCGACAGAAATAAGGATGTTGCGAATTAATCTTTCAGCATCGGCAGGTCGAGACCCTGCTCGTGCGCGCAGTTTTTCGCGATGTCGTAACCGGCATCCGCGTGGCGCATAACGCCGGTGGCCGGGTCGTTCCACAGTACGCGGCCAACGCGTTTGGCAGCCGCTTCGGTACCGTCACACACGATGACCACGCCGGAGTGCTGGGAGAAGCCCATACCCACACCGCCGCCGTGGTGCAGGGACACCCAGGTGGCACCGGAGGCGGTGTTCAGCAGGGCGTTCAGCAGCGGCCAGTCGGACACTGCATCGCTGCCGTCCATCATGGATTCGGTTTCGCGGTTGGGACTGGCGACGGAGCCGGAGTCGAGGTGGTCGCGACCGATGACAACTGGAGCTTCCAGTTCGCCGTTGGCGACCATCTCATTGAACGCCAGCGCCAGGCGCGCACGGTCTTTCAGGCCGACCCAGCAGATACGCGCCGGCAGGCCCTGGAACTGGATACGCTCGCGCGCCATGTCCAGCCAGTTGTGCAGCTGCGGATTGTCCGGGATTAGTTCCTTTACCTTGGCGTCAGTCTTGTAGATGTCTTCCGGGTTGCCAGACAGCGCCGCCCAGCGGAACGGGCCGACGCCTTCGCAGAACAGCGGGCGGATGTAGGCCGGTACGAAGCCGGGGAAGTCGAACGCGTTTTCCACACCCACTTCGAAGGCCATCTGGCGAATGTTGTTGCCGTAGTCGAGGGTGGCTGCGCCGCGCTCCTGCAGGGTGAGCATGGCCTGTACCTGGATGCCCATGGATTTCTTGGCTTCGCGCACCACCAGCGCTTCGTCCTGCTTGCGCATTTCGGCGGCCTGGGCCATGGTCCAGCCTTTCGGCAGGTAGCCGTTCAGCGGGTCGTGGGCAGAGGTCTGGTCGGTTACGCAGTCCGGCAGGATGCCGCGCTCGACAATTTCCGGGAACACGTCGGCAGCGTTGCCGAGCAGGCCGACGGAGATGGCTTCGCCGTTTTCCATGGCTTCGTTGATCATCGCCAGGGCTTCGTCGAGGCTGGTGGCTTTCTTGTCCACGTAGCCGGTGCGCAGGCGGAAGTCGATGCGGGTTTCGTCGCACTCTACGGCGATCATGCAGAAGCCGGCCATGGTGGCGGCGAGAGGCTGGGCGCCGCCCATGCCGCCGAGGCCGCCGGTGAGTACCCATTTGCCTTTGGCTTCACCGTCGAAATGCTTGCGCGCAACTGCAGCAAAGGTTTCGTAGGTGCCCTGCACGATGCCCTGGGAGCCGATGTAGATCCAGGAGCCGGCGGTCATCTGGCCGTACATGGCCAGGCCTTTTTTATCCAGCTCGTTGAAGTGCTCCCAGTTGGCCCAGTGGGGAACGAGGTTGGAGTTGGCGATGAGTACGCGGGGAGCGTCGGCGTGGGTTTTGAATACGCCGACGGGCTTGCCGGACTGCACCAGCAGGGTTTCGTCGTCTTCTAAACGCTTTAGTACTTCAACGATTTTGTCGTAGCACTCCCAGTCGCGCGCGGCGCGGCCGATCCCACCGTAAACAACCAGGTCTTCCGGGCGCTCGGCGACATCGGGATGCAGGTTGTTCATCAGCATGCGCAGGGGCGCTTCGGTGAGCCAGCTTTTGGCGTTCAGCTGGGTGCCGGTGGGGGGAATGATCTTGCGGCTGGGGTCGTGGCGTTTATCTGTCATGGTTGCCTCGTCTTTTTTCCAAATTCTTGGTTTGAAATTACGTTCTGTGGGTTTTTGGCCCGGAGTTTTAAATTTGGTTTTGTGGCGACGGCTTGTCGGGTTCGGGTTTTCAGGACCGCTGCGAGTACATCCATGTACGCTTCGGCGCCGCCATCCATGGCGACGACGATCCTGAAAACCCGAACCCGACAAGCCGCCTTCAATTCTGATTGCTGAGCTTCGTGGCTCTTTTTAAAACCTCAGTTGTGCGCCCAGCCGGTATCTATTTCCTGGATGCACCAGTCGCGCGAAGCTGACGGTGCCGGCGCTGCTTTTAGTGCGTCGCCAGATCTGCAGGCAGGCGGTGCCCGGTTTGATCTCCAAAGCCTTCCCAACGACGTCATCTGCACCAATCGCCTCTACGGTGGTGTCCACTTCGGTAAGTGGCGCCACGCGGGTGAGGTATTCGTTGGGGGTGGCAGTGCTGAAGTCCTGCTGCAGGTATTCCGGCGCCAGTGTCGGGCTGGTATAGCGTTCTTCGAACTGGATCGGCAGGTTGTTGTCCAGGTGCACGATGATGGAGTGGTATACCGCAGCCCCTTCGGCGAGGCCCAGAGCGACGGCTACTTCGGTGTTGGCGACGGTCTGTTCCAGTTTGAGGATGCGGTTGGCGTAGCTGTGGCCGCGGGCGGCGACTTCGTCGGCTATGTTGCGTACTTCCAGCAGGGAGCCAGCGGGTACCGGTTCAGCGACGAAGGTGCCGAGCCCTTGGGAGCGGATGAGTACGCCTTCGTCGGTGAGCTCGGACAGGGCGCGGCGGGCGGTCATGCGGCTGACGCTGAAGTCCTGGGATAGCTGGTTCTCCGAGGGCACGCGGAAGTGCGCGGGCCATTCGCCGCTTTCGATCTGCGCGCGGATATGCGCCTTGATCGCGGCGTAGCGGGGCTGGCTGCTTTCTGTGACTGTCACCTGACTGCTCATACTTGTATGGTCTTCGCCTGCTCGGGTAAAGTGCCTTTCCGGTTGTACATTCTTGTATATACAAGTTTGTTGGTGGCGCAACTATGGATTCAGACCTGACGGCTGTCAATAGTGGGTCGATAGGCGCCAAAACCGACAACTCGGGCTATCGTTAGAATTAACGCCAACTCAGTGAGCGAACATGACTGAACGCTGTGATCTGCTGATTACCAATGTCCACGCGGCCACCATGGACCCGTCGCTGCCGGGTGCCTACGGGGCGATTGAAGACGCCGCGGTGGCGGTGACCGGCAACAAAATTGTGTGGATTGGACCACGCCGTGAGCTGCCCGAGAGCACTGCGGACCAGATCATCGACGGTGAGGGGCAGTGGCTGACCCCGGGGCTGATCGATTGCCACACCCACCTGGTGTACGGCGGTCACCGCGCCGGTGAGTTCGCCCGCCGTCTCGGCGGTGAGAGCTATGAGGAGGTGGCCCGCGCCGGCGGCGGTATCCTGTCGACGGTGCGCGCCACTCGCGCGGCCAGTGCCGCGGACCTTTACCGCAAGGCCGAGCCGCGCCTGAAGGCATTGATGAACGAGGGTGTTACCACCATCGAAATCAAATCCGGTTACGGCCTCGATCTCGACACCGAACTCAAGCAGCTGCGTGTCGCCCGCCGCCTTGCCCAGCACTATCCGGTGAATATCCTCACAACCTGTCTCGCCGCCCACGCGCTGCCGCCGGAGTACGACGGCCGCGCGGACGATTACATCACCCTGGTGTGTGAGGAAATCCTGCCCGCCGTGGCCAAGGAGCAGCTGGCGGACGCGGTGGATATGTTCTGCGAAAACATCGCGTTTTCCGTCGAGCAGTGCCAGCGTGTTATTGACGCTGCGCATCATCTCGACCTGCCGGTAAAGGTTCACGCCGAGCAACTCGCCAGCACCGGCGCCACCCGTATGGCGGCGAAGGCCGGTGCCCTGTCGGTGGACCATATCGAATACATCACCGATGAAGATGTCGCCGCCATGGCCGAGAGCGGCACCGCCGCGGTGCTGCTGCCCGGTGCCTTCTACACCTTGAAAGAAACGCGCATGCCGCCGATCGACAAGCTGCGCGCTGCCGGTGTGCCCATGGCCATTTCCACCGACCTCAACCCCGGCACCTGCCCGTTGGGGTCCCTGCGGCTGATGATGAACATGAGTTGCAACCTGTTCGGCCTGACGCCGGCGGAGGCTCTTGCCGGTGTCACCCGCGCCGCCGCCCGCGCCCTCGGTGTCTGCTGCTCGCGCGGTGTGCTGCGCGCCGGCCTGCGCGCGGACATGGTGCTGTGGCCGATGGAGAGTCCGGACCAGCTCGCCTACGAAATGGGTGCACTGCAACCTGCGGAAGTATTTTTTGGGGGACGCCATGTTACAGCTGGCTGATATGCGCCTGTGGAGCGGTCGGGTCGACAGTGAAGACGGCAAGGCGGGTCGCCGCTGGCACCAGGACATAGTGCCGCTGCACCTGGACAGCCCGCCCGGTTTCGCCATTCTCGGCTTTTCCAGTGACGAGGGTGTGCGCCGCAACAAGGGGCGCATCGGAGCCGCCAAGGGGCCGCGCATCCTGCGCCTGGCGCTGGCCAACCTGCCCAAGACCTTCGGCGCACCACTGTATGACGCCGGCAACGTGCGGGTGGAAAAGGAGGACCTGGAATCTGCCCAGGCCATGCTCGGCGCGCGCATTACCGAGCTGATGAGTTCCGGCCACTTCCCCATGGTGCTGGGCGGCGGCCACGAGATCGCCTTTGGCAGCTACCAGGGTATCGCGCGCTGGATGCGCGAGCAGCACCGCGACAGTACGCTGGGCATCATCAACTTCGATGCTCACCTGGATATTCGCCTGCCTGCGCCCAAGGGCTCTTCCGGCACGCCGTTTTACCAGATCGCCGAGCAGTGCGACCTGAATGGTCGCCCCTTCCACTACCTGTGCGTGGGCGCCGCCGCCACCGCCAACACCCCGGCGCTGTACCACCGCGCCGAGGAGCTGGGGGTGCAGGTGATCTCCGACCGCGAAATCGTGCCCTGGCGCCTTGAACTGGTGCAGAAGCAGATTGAGGAATTTATCGACAAGGTAGATTTCGTCTATCTCACCATCGACCTGGATGTGTTCCCGGCGGCGGTCATGCC
>NZ_DATCMV010000124.1:0-5623 GCF_036563125.1 Microbulbifer sp. | reverse complement strand
GACAGTCCCTCGATGGTCGTAACCTCGGTATCGGCCACTGCGCTCACTGGCGTGATACAGGAGCGCACCGCACGCCCGCTCACATGTACCGTGCAGGCGCCACACAGTCCGATACCACAGCCGAACTTGGTGCCGGTAAAGCCGATATCGTCGCGGATAACCCAGAGCAGTGGTGTATCTTCCGGCACCTTCACATCCACGGGCTGGCCGTTGATCTTGAACTTGATGCTCATTGGTTGCCTCCCTGCTGTGCGGCCGTGTTGTGGCCAAGTTGCCGACGCAGTTCCCTCAAGCGCTGCTCCAATTTCTGCCACGGCGGCAGGTCAGCGCGTATACGCAGGAACTGCGCGAGGCTCGCGATATCTCCGTCGCTGAGAACCGCAAAATCCGGCATCACGATACCGGGGGATCCCTCACTGGCGGGCACGCCCTGCAACAATATTCTCAGCAGGTTGGTGGGGTCTTCCGCAGTGATGGCGCTGTTCAGGCTCAGCTCTGCGCGCAGCGCGAGCGGGTTATCGGCGGCATTGAAATGGCAGCCGGCGCAGGCGGTGATATACAGGTGCTCGCCGTGACTGCGGTCACTGTCGGTGCGCTGTTGCGCGGACTGAATCAATTGCGCGGCGCGCGTGGCGGAGTTTTCTGATTCGACATGGCCTGCGAGTGAACTGAGATAGGTCGCGAGTGCGCGAATATCCGCGTCCGGTGCTTTGTGTAGGCCTTGGTGTACCACCTCAGACATGGAGCCGACGGCAACGCCCTGGTAAGCGGACTGTCCCTTGCGTAAATAGCGATACAGGCTTTCAGAATCCCAGTGAACCGGGACCGGTTGTGCGGCGTTCAGTGCCGGTGCGTACCAGTTGTCGATCAGGGCTCCGGCGTAAGCCCGATCTTTTTTCTCCGCGCCAAAGGCATTGCGCGGAGAATGGCAGGCGCTACAGTGGCCCGCACCCTCCGCCAGATAAGCACCGCGATTCCACGCCTCGCTCTGCTGTGGATCCGCTTTCAGCGGTGTCTTGTAGAAGAACAGCAACTGCCAGCCCCACTGCAGGAACCGCAGATTGAAAGGAAAGCGCATCGCATTGTCGGGCGGGGTATAGGCAACCGGTTCCAGCAACATCAGATAGGCGTAGAGCCCGTTCAAGTCTTCATCGGAAAGGTTCTTGAAATGGGGGTAGGGAAACGCCGGGTACAGATAGGAACCATCGCGGGCAATGCCCTCGCGCATGGCGCGAACAAAGGCATCCCGCGACCAGGTACCAATACCATCCTGAGGGTGGGGCGTGATATTGGTGGAGTAAAGGGTACCGAAACCCGTGCTGAAATCGCGGCCGCCGGCGTAGGGATTGCTGGTACTGGTGGTGTGGCAGGCGGCGCAATTTCCGATGCCGGCCAATACCTCACCGCGTGCGACCTGATCGGCGCTGAACGACGCCGCAGCCGGCGGGTCCACTGGCGCAATGGACGGATTGCGGGTGAGCATGAACATTACGGCGAGAATGATCGCTATCACTATCAGCGCAGTAGCCAGGGATCTGCCCATTTCGAAGCCTCCTGCCCAAAATAATCGCCGGAAACCTGGCGAGCCAGTCACTGTATAGCAGCTTGCAAGCTGCCTCTCGCACTTCTCGACAGATATCCGGACAGTTGGCGTGGGCGTCGTGTTTTCTACGGCTTGGGGGCGGAATTTACGCCCTGTGTTCCCTGCTGATCAGTTCTCGCAGCTGGGTCGCAGACAGGCGTCGGATGGGTTTGTGATCGGTACTGGAGCGCCCGACCACGCGGAGGTCGCGCAGCGGGTACACCGACAGCTCCACCGGATAATCGAAGTCCAGGTAAATGTGCTGGTACTCCACAAAGCGCCCGTTCACGTTGATGGTGGTGGTTTTGCGTTCGTGGCGCCAGCCGAGGGTATCGAGATGGTGCTCCAGCTCCTCGATTTCATCGGTGAACACGTGCAGGTCGATATCGCTGCCCTCGCGGATGCGTCCGGTGCTCACCGAGCCGATCAAGCGGGGGGAGAAGGATTCTAAATGCTCCATCACCTCTAGCGCACAACAGCGCATACGAAACAGCTGGTCTTCGTGGGTTGCGGGATCTTTGAGTTGGCTGAGTTCGTACAGGGCGTCGGAGATTTCGCCATTGGAGGGCAG
The DNA here is from genome assembly GCF_036563125.1 of Microbulbifer sp. Classification (GTDB taxonomy): domain Bacteria; phylum Pseudomonadota; class Gammaproteobacteria; order Pseudomonadales; family Cellvibrionaceae; genus Microbulbifer. The sequence continues at coordinate 3,470 of NZ_DATCMV010000124.1, read as the reverse complement.
GTACTTTGGATGGAATCGGTATTGCTTGCCGATGAGGCGCTTTGCCGCCATACGCTTGGCATCGAAATACTGGCCGACGCCTTCCTCGTACATCAAACGTGCGGCCTCCTGGGTGATCAGGTGGCGAATTCTTTCCTGTTTATTCATAAAGACTGGGCAGCTTCAGGCCGCGATCAGTGCGTGGTGGGGTTTCAGGAGTTCTATGGCGTCCTGTAAATTCATGACGGTAGCCATGGGGTCACGGCCGCCCACGTCCACACGTCGCAACAGTTGCAATTGCTGCAGGCGATTCTGCCCAGCGTATTTATTGCGTGTGCGATGCGGGAACCGCATCAGGTCCAGGTGGTGTTCCACCAGCCATACAATGCGCGGGTTGAGCACACCGGATAGCATTTCCGCCCCGAGTTCCGCGTGGCGGGGGCTATCCACGGCTTTGCCGACATCGTGGAACAGTGCCGCGGCCCATAGTACCGGATCGTCGGTGGCCTGGCGTGCGAGCTGGAAAACCTGGAGTGAATGGAAGAGGGTATCGCCCTCCGGGTGGTACTTGGGGTGCTGCTGGATGCCGTCGAGATCCTCGAGCAGGCTGGCAAGATAATCGTACAAAGTGAAACCAGTCGATGCTGGCTGTCTGTTGATGCTTGGTGTACCGCATGGAGCGATACTCCGGAAAGTCTAAGAGCCGCGACCGCGAATCGCAAACGCGCGGTCCGAATGCGGCCCCAAATCCATCTCACCGAACACCGCGGCGCTGTGTCAGCCTGGAATGGATGCCAGCTGCTGACTTACCCACTGCACAAACTGCGGCCTGGGCAGGGCGCCTGACATGCGCGCAATTTCACGACCGCGATGAAAAATCATCAGGGTAGGGATGGAGCGAATCTGGAAGGCGCCGGAGGTCTGCTGGTTGGCCTCCGTATCCAGTTTTACGAACACCGCCTGGGTCGCCATTTCACCGGCAACCTGGCTGAAAACCGGTGCGAACTGCTGGCAGGGGCCGCACCAGGTGGCCCAGAAATCCACCACCACCGGCAGGTCGCTCTTGTCGATAAAACGGCGGAAGCTAGCATCGGTGGCGTTGATTGGGTGGCCGCCAATCAGCGGCGCGCGGCATTTGCCGCACAGGGGACGGTCACCCAGTCGCTGCTGCGGAACCCGGTTCGGGGTAGTGCAGGAGGGGCAGACGATCTGGGTAAGTTGCGCGTCGGACATCCAATTATCTCCTTATTGATGCTGGCTGGAATTGTGAACCAGCCTAGAAGGAAGCGCCATCCACATACCGGATTTTCAAGCTCGCCAATAGCTCCGGGTCCGCCATGCGCGCATTCACCGCAATGCGTTTAATCGGGCATTTCTCCGTGGTGATGTAGTGCGTCACGCAGCCGCAGTTGTGACAGCGGTGATGTTCGATATCCCGGTCGCCCCAGATATAAAAGCTCTTCACGGGGTTCTGGTAGTAGATGGTGACGTCGCCGGGTTCATAGTAGGCCCACAGCCCCATATACCTCCGACACAGGGAGCAGTTGCAGCTGGTGACTTCCGTTGGGAGTGTCGCGACCTCCAGGCGGATATTGCCACAGTGGCAGCTGCCAAATGGTTTCACTTTATTTCCTCCCCCCAGCGAAGGCACAGGCCGGCAACGGCCATTATGCCGCTGGTTTGTGGCCGAGTAAGCGCGCTGGCAACATAAGCACCGCGCGCAGGAAGGCAAATAATGCCTCGAAGGTGATACCGATCAGACGAAATGGCAGCGACAACAGCCAGACCAGAGGCCAGACCAGGAGCGCAAGCAGCGCGAGCGGCCAGCAGAGCACGAAAAGAATAAGCCAGAGCAGGAATTTGAGCATCGGTTGTCCTTATTGGCAGTGTCTGAGGGGCGAAGTTCGCCGCTGCGGAATTTTGCCATTTTTTCATGCCTCCCACGCCGGAGTACAGGTCGATCCTGACGATTGAGCCGACGGCAAAATGGCGGTCGTCCGAAAATCCGCTAACATGAATTGACTTTGATCAATTGTTGAGCGTTATTTGGCAGTGAAATAGCCATGTTTGCCTGAGTCAGTCTCCCTCGGAGAGGAGGGTTGGATTTGGCAACAGGATAGGAATTAGCAACGTGGCTGCCGGGGAAGTCCGATATTTCAGCATTAATAAGGAAGTTGATGCAATGCAGCGTGATATCCACATCGATACTTTGCGGGGTATGGCTTGCGTTTTTCTGGTTGCCTACCATGTGGTAGGAACGGGTGCCACCAACGGGCTCGGGATAGACAGTGGGATCTATCGAGAGCTGAGTGACCTTCTGGCCTATGTGCGGATGCCACTGTTTACCTTCCTGTCGGGCGTCGTTTACGCCTACCGTCCCTTCCGCGAGGGGTTCATCAACTTCCTCCAAGGCAAATCCCGACGCCTTCTCATTCCTATGATCGTGGTGGGAACGATCTTTGCCATCCTTAAATCCTTAACGCCAGGCGCAAACGGGGATATTGCTAACTGGTTTACCCTGCATATTATTCCGGTAGCCCACTACTGGTTTCTCAGCGCGCAATTCCTGATTTTTATGGTTATGGTTCCGCTGGAAAAAATGGGCGCATTTGACCGAGCCGGTGGGTTCTTTGTCGTGCTGTCCGGCGCAATCCTGCTGTATTTTTCCGGCATCGATACCGAATATTTTTCCATTTCCGGCGCCATCTACTTATTTCCCTTCTTCCTTTTTGGGATGGGAGTGACTCGCTTTAAATGGGGCCTTGCTCAGGCAAAGGTGTTAAGCGCAGTGCTCTGCCTGGTGGCAGTAGGGGCGTTTACGGCGCTACACATCTCTGGAGATGTGCGGGGTGCGGGCCGCACCGATATGGGACTGCTGCTTGGGGCGGTTTCCTGCCTTGCGCTGTATTACTCCAGCTTGAGGATAAACAGTCTTGCGATTATCGGCGGTTATTCCTACTCGATATACCTGTTCCACGTGTTTTTTACCGCCGCTACGCGCATCCTGCTGTACCAGTTGGGCGTTGAGGATACAAATGTCGTATTCGTGATTTCTATGGTGATGGGAATTGCAGGGCCGATCGTAGTGGAAATGGTACTGGGCGGATTCAACCTGTTGCGTTTGCTGTTTCTCGGCCAGTCGCGGAAGGAACCCGAAACCCTGTGGGGGGAGCGTCTGATAGCCCGCAGCGTTCGACAGTAGCACGCGAGCATGCGCGTTTAGCGTTTAGCGTTTAATAGGGTCCAATACATGGCTTTGTACAGTTCGCCTCGCTTAGGCATGTGTGGCATGCTGCATTGTCAAATGCAGTATCCACACAGATCCAAGGCCCTGGTCCATGACACTTGCTGTTCGCGCGTCGATCACATCGTTTTTACTCCTGTTTGCTCAGCACTGCCTCAGTCTTTCCACTATTCCTGTCGACGATTCGTACACCCCGTCAGAACGCTTTTATAGATATCAAAAACAGGACGCGTCCCTGAGATGGCCC
>NZ_DATCMV010000032.1:0-5010 GCF_036563125.1 Microbulbifer sp. | reverse complement strand
GCCTGGCAGACCTGGGCGCCCGCGTGATTAAAATCGAACGCCCCGAAGGCGGTGATGACTGCCGTAACCTCTACCTTTCGGATTGCGTACTGGAAAACGAATCCACGCTGTTCCACGCGATCAACCGCGACAAGGAAGGCTTCGTTGCAGACCTGAAAGATCCAGGACAGCGCGCGGAAATTCACAGCCTGATCCAGCGCGCAGACATTCTGATTGCGAATTTCCGCCCCGGAGTCATGGCGCGGCTCGGGCTCGACTACCCGTCGGTGAAGGCAATCAATCCTCAACTGATTTACGGTGAAATCACCGGCTACGGCAATGAAGGCCCGTGGAAGAATCGCCCGGGCCAGGATTTGCTCCTGCAATCCCTCTCCGGCCTCACCTGGCTTTCCGGAAGTAGTAAAGATGGCCCTGTCGCCATGGGCGTGCCCGTCGCCGACATCTTTACCGGTGCACAACTGGTACAGGGAATTCTCGCCGCCGTGTTCGGACGTGCAATGTCGGGAGAAGGTGCTCATGTAGAGGTCAGCATGCTGGAGGCCATGATCGATTTCCAGTTCGAACCTCTAACCATTGTGCTACACGACCCCTCGCAAAAAATCGAGCGCGCACGCGTGAACGGCGCCCATACACTGGTCGCGGGCGCCTACGGCTTTTACCGCACATCCGACGGCTATATTGCGCTGTCCATGGGGCGCGTGGCCGACCTGGCACAACTGCTCGATTGCGCCGCGCTGCTGCCCTATAGCGATCCGGACTGTGCCTTCCGCGAACGCGACGCAATCAAACAAATCCTCGCCGACCACATGCCTACGCAATCCACCACGCACTGGCTTGGATTACTGGAGCCCGCCGATATCTGGTGCGCCGAAGTACTCGACTGGGATCAGCTGATGAATCACGACGGCTTTAAACGCCTGGACATGCTGCAACACATTCCACTGGATGGTGGAGGCGCACTCACCACCAGCCGATGCCCCATCCGCATTGACGAGTCCATCCTGTGGGGCAATAAACCGGCCCCCAAACTTGGGCAGCACCGGAATGCCATTCTGCAAGAAATGAAAAATAATGGAGGCGGTAATGAGAGAAAATAACCAGAACGGCAATGTCATTCTCACCGTGGAGGAGGATGGAATCGCGCGTATCAGCCTGAACCTTGCGCCGGCGAATGCGTACCACAATTCATTCCTGAGCGAGATAGGTGCAGCGATCAAGGAGGTGGATCAGAACCCGTCCATCCGCGTCGTCATCATCGACAGCAGTCTGTCACGTTTCTTCTGTGCCGGTGCTGATATCAAGGTGTTCTCCAGCAATTCCGTGGAGCAAAACCTCGAGCTGGTAATGCAGGCCCGCGCCAATGCCAATGCCATTGAAAACGGTAGCGCAATCTATATCGCGCAAGTTGCCGGTCACTGCCTGGGCGGCGGACTGGAAATCGCCATGGCCTGCGACTTCATCTTTGCCGCCGAGGGCGACTACCGCTTTGGTCTGCCGGAAATCAAGCTGGGTTTGATTCCCGGCAATGGCGGCACTCAGCGTCTGGTGCGCCGCATCGGGCGCCGTGCTGCACTGGAAATTCTGCTGACTGGCGATACCTTCGGCGTTTGTCATGCTCAGGAGCTGGGATTGTTGGACGGACTGTACACTCCTGAAGCATTGGCCGAAGGCACCATGAATTTCGCAAGAGAACTGGCCCGCGCACCGGGTTTCGCCATGGCTGCCACAAAGCGCGCCGTGCGTGAAGGCAGTTCCCTGCCGCTGAATAGCGCCCTGCAACTGGAGGCCGAACTCGCGGACTCCCTCTACCGCACGGAAGATGCAAAGGAAGGTCTGAACGCGTTTCTCGAGAAACGTGCACCAAAATTCAATCAGTAATACGCAAGAAAAGATAAAAGCCCGAGGGAGAAGATGATGAGCGATACCCAACAACATTATCAGTGCTACATCGATGGCGAATGGATAGATAGCGCCGACAAACTTACCGTTGAAAACCCGGCAACCGGCGCAGTATTCGCCAGCGTCCCGGACTGTACACTGGCGCAGGCCGATGCTGCCCTGGCCTCGTCACAGCGCGCACTGCAAAGCTGGAAACACCTGCCGGCCATCGAGCGCGGCCGCCATCTTCTCCGCCTGGTGGAAAATCTGAAACCCAAGCGGGATCACTTCGCGCGACTGCTGGTGCTGGAACAGGGAAAAACCCTGAATGAAGCCTACGGCGAGTTCGACGATACGCTGAATTATCTGACCTATTCCGCCGAGGCCGCCCGCCGTCTCGAAGGCAACATCTTTCCGTCGGACAGCCCCAACGAACAACTGTGGATCCAGAAAGTTCCCTTCGGCGTTACCATCGGACTGTGCGCCTTCAATTATCCGCTGGCCCTTATCGGCCGCAAGGTCGGTCCCGCACTGGTGACCGGCAACACCATGATCATCAAACCCCATGAGGCGACCCCGGTCACCGCGATGGAATTTGCCAAAGTGGTGGAAGAAGCCGGTATTCCCAAGGGCGTGATCAACGTTATCAGCGGCTCTGGTATCGCCGTGGGTGAGCATTTGGTAAAAAGCCCCATCACCCAGCTGGTTAGCCTTACCGGCAGCATCCGCGCGGGTCAGGCCATCTGTCGCTCGGTGGCCGAAAATGTCACCGCGGTATCCCTGGAACTTGGCGGCAAGGCTTCCTTCATTGTCCTGGACGACGCCGACCTTGATAAAGCCGTAGATGCCGTGGTGATCTCCCGCTACGCGAACTGCGGTCAGGTCTGCATTTGTGCCGAACTGGTTCTGGTACACGAAAATCTGGCCGAAGAGTTCACCCGCAAAGTGGTCGAGAAGGTCAGGCAGCTGACCGTGGGCAACCCGATGGAAAACCCCAACATGGGACCTTCGGTGACAGCGCAGGGATTGGACCGGGTGGATTCCATCGTGCAGGAAACCATCAATGCCGGCGCATCCCTGGAGTGTGGCGGAGGCCGCCCCGAAGGCGAGGCATTCGCCAAGGGCAACTGGTATATGCCAACGGTACTGTCGGGCGTAACCGCGGACATGGCGGCGGCACGGGAAGAAATTTTCGGGCCGGTGCTGCCGATCGTCACCATTTCTTCCTACGAGGAAGCGGTGGAAATCACCAACCGCCGCAACGACGGCCTGAGCTGCTACCTGTGGACCAATAACTACCGCACCATTATGGATGCGATTGCACGCCTGGAAGTCGGCACCGTATTCGTCAACAAACAAATCGTCGGCTACATCCAGGGTTATCACTCCGGCCACAAGCGCAGCGGTATTGGCGGCGAGGATGGTATCTACGGAATCGAAGGCTATCTGCAGAAACGTGCGGTGTACCTGAACTGCAATTAAAAGAAGCACAAAAACGGAGGCGATTGCCTCCGTTTCTTTTTAAGAACAATAACGAGAGCAAACATCATGTCCAAACACTACATCATGTTCGAACACCAGGGCGCCAGCGCCATAGAGGCCACCGAAGCGCCTGACTTTACCAGTCACGAGAACATGCCAGGCTGGAAAGCGCGCGCAGTGGAAGACGCCGGCACTTTCATGTTCCAGTTCGAGATTGAACCCTACGCGGTGGAATATCCCATCCACACGTCGGATGAAGCCTGGCTGGCGTATGTCGTCAGTGGCCACGGCATCCTGTATGCAGGCGATGCGGAAGAAAAACGAACCGAAGGAGTCAATTATTCGGCCGGTGACTTTATTACCTTCAGGCCCAACACACCGCACGGCTGGATGAACGGCAATGACAAGAGTGTCATCCTATTTACCAAGCGATCGAATTAAATTCGTCGCTATCAATACCCGCCATGTTCCGGTCCGCGGAACAGCACTGAAAATGCAGGGCTTCAGACCGATGAAGCCTGCGCGCTCTATTTCTTAAGATTCATCCGCAGCAGCGTTTTGTGGGCGGTGATATACACCGCGGATTGATCACCATTGAATTCAAGGTTGGCGGCCACACTGGGTGTGTGAATTTTTGCCAGTACGATTCCGTATGGGTCGAACAACCAGACGCCCCCCGGACCCGTGGCAAAGACGATTCCCGAGCTGTGCACTTTCAGACCGTCCGGCAGGCCGTGGGCAGCCTCTTCCGCGGCTATCTCACCCATGTCTGTCCGATAAAACACCCGTCGCTCGCCGACCTCGCCATCCTGCCCAACATCATAGGCATACCACGCTGGCACCTCAGGGTCTGAGGCGGCCACGTACAGCGTGCGCTCATCCGCGGACAGCGCTATGCCGTTGGGGTACAGGATTCCGCGGTCGACAAGCTGCAGGCGGCCATCGGGATGCAGCGCATATACACCCTGGAAATCCAGATCTTTCTCAGGATCGTCCAGCTGTTGCTTGAGTCCGTAGGGTGGATCCGTAAAAAACAGTATGCCGCTGTTATGCAGCACGCCGTCGTTCGGGCTGTTCAATCGCCCCTGATCGAACCTGCTGGCAACCACCTCGAAGCGACTCTCGGGCTTGGCCAGGGGCGCGTCCATCAGCGCCACCTGTCTCGACCTGGACTGCAGCAACAGCAATTTCTTTTGCTGCCACAGGAGTAGGCCATTGGAAAAGCCACTGTCTTCGAGATAGACAGAGACACCCTCTCCCGGAAGGTAGCGATACACGCGGTGATTCGGGAGATCCGAAAACAACAGGCTGTCTTTTTCGAAGCCACCCTCCTCCGGGTTCGCCTTGACCCAAACAGGCCCTTCCGTCCACTCAAAACTCTCGGCGAGTAATTCCAGTTCGGAACCCCGCTCGAGTAACTCCAGTGCCCGAGAATCGAAAATTTCCACGGTGGCGGTTGTGACGGCATATGCACTATTTACCAACACTCCAAGCAGCGCGGCAACTAGCCAGATAGCGCCGACATTTCGCTTACTGTGCATCGGCGGCAGTATCCAGCATGGTGCCAAAACGGCGCGGGTACAGTTCGCGATTTACCGCGGTCGCCGCGTCTACCAAAGGCTGGTAGGGAATGTCGGTGACACTGACAAA
>NZ_DATCMV010000143.1:0-14065 GCF_036563125.1 Microbulbifer sp. | reverse complement strand
AAATGACCCGCTGTACACGCACACCATGGAAGGGGCGGACGATATGCCGGCGCACATCAAGGCCGCGCTTACCGCCAGCAGCCTATCGATCCCGGTGAAAAGCGGGCAGTTGATGCTCGGAACCTGGCAGGGGGTTTACCTGTGGGAACACCGCCACCACCGCGGCAAACGGCGGGTGATCGCCCACGTAAGCAGCTGATCGACCGGTTGCCGGTGATCTACAGGCAGTTGGTGGGTTTGGGCAGGCCGGCAATCTTGCTGCCGATCTTCGCCGGGCTCGGCGGGAACAGCTGCATCAGGAAGATGCTGCGGCCTTTGTCTGCGCCCAGGTGCTGGCCCACATATTTGACCAGCGGGCGCATTGCCGGGGAGAGTTCAAACTCCCGGTAAAAATCCTGCAGCAGGCGGATCACATCCCAGTGGTCTTCGGTCAGTGCGATATTTTCCTGCGCCGCCAGTGCCTCTGCCACCTGTGGGCTCCAGTCGTCCAGGTTGCGCAGGAAACCCTCTTTGTCCAACGGGATTTCGTGTCCGTCGATCACCAGATTTTCCATTGCGCCTTACCTGAACCAGCTGACGATGGGGTTGTGCTCGGTACAAAGCGCCACCCAGCGTGCGTCATCAATGCTAGTGACCGTTGCCGGTGTGTTTATACCGCGCGCCAGTGCATCGGCAGCCAGGCAATACGCGGTACCAGCGGGGAGATTTACCAGGCGCTGGTCATTGGCGCCATAGGTGGCGTCTTCGATCAGCAGCAGGGCGTCGCCGGGATTGAAGGCGTTCAGGCAGTCGCTGAGTGCGCTGCCGGCAAACGGGGACTGGTTGACGATATGCAAGGTCATTTCAAAAACTCAGTACCTGGTCGAACCCGGCGATAAACGCACCGGGATTCTGCAGCAGTTTCAGTTCCGCGCCGGGAAGGCTCAGTTGTGCTGGGTCGATGCCGCGCTCCCGCAGGCTGCGCTCGCACAGGTGCAGGGTCTCCACGCCGAACATGGGTAGCGCGGTGAGGTTGCGACGCAGGTTCTTTTCTCCGATCTGCTGGGCATCCTGCTCCAATAGCAGGAATACTCCGTCGTTGATCAGCAGAACTTCGGGAATCTGGTCCATGGCCGCGCACGCAAGCACCGCCTCCAGCCCTTCGCGGGCGAGACTGTTGCCGTAGGGCGCGTGGCGGCAAATGGCGAGAATGGATTTGGCCTGTGCCATGGGGTCAACCTCCAAACGTCACGACGCGGTCGCTGAGTGCCGCGGCTTCTGCCAGCTGACCGAGGCCCGCCAGTTCAAACCCGGTGGCCATATTTGAACCCGGTTTTTCCAGGCGCTTGGCTTCGCTCGTGCTCAACACACCGCGGCGCTGCGCGGCGGCGATACATAGGGTGAGGTCGAGGTTATACGCTTGCTCCAGCTCCTGCCACTGGGCCAGCAGGTCCTGCTCATCCTGCGGTGGCGCGGCCAGGGCGCTGCCGTTGTGGATGCCATCGCCATAGAAAAACACCCGGTAGATACCGTGGCCGGCCTGCAGCACGGCGCGCGCAAAGCGCAGTGCGGTGGCGGCACCTTCACTGGCGTGGGGCGCGCCGTAAACGACGAGGGTGAATTGCATGACCGCTAAGCTTCTTCTGCTCAATAAAAAATGCCCCGCAGAGCGGGGCACTGTGTGATCCTGCGATGCGTGCCGATCAATCGTCGGAAGCGAAGCCGAAGATGTGCAGCAGGCTGGTGAACAGGTTCAGGATGTTCAGGTACATGGAGGTGGTGGCCATGATGTAGTTGGTCTCACCGCCGTTCACGATACGGCTGGTATCGAACAGGATGAAACCGGACATCAGCAGGGCAATCGCACCGCTCAGGGCAACGCTGGCCAGCGGCATGTGCACACCGAAGAAGCCTGCGATCATCATGCCGATGGCGCATACCAGGACGGCAATCAGGCCGACGAACAGGAAGCCGCCCATGAAGCTGAAGTCTTTACGGGTAGTCAGCACGTAGGCGGACAGCGCGAAGAAGATCAGCGCAGTGGTGCCCAGAGCCTGCATAACGATCTGGCCGCCACCGGCGAGACCCAGGTAGTGGTTCAGCATCGGGCCGAGGGAGGCACCCAGCAGGCCGGTGAAAGCGAACACCACGCCCACGCCGGAAGCGGAGTTGGCGGTGCGCGGCAGTACGAACCAGATCAGGGCCAGTGCGCCCAGGGAGCAGACCAGGCTCATGCCGCGGCCCATGCCGATGGCCATGGATACACCGGCAGTGACTGCGCTGAAGAGGACAGTCATTGCCAGCAGTGCGTAGGTGTTACGCAATACCTTGGTGGCTTCCGAGCGTTCCAGTGCTCCGGACTGTGAGTAAACTTGCGGCTGCATTAGCGTCTCCTGCTAGTGAACGTAAAATCTTTCGGGATCATATAGCCAGCGTATTGGACCTTCAAGTAGACAGCTGGTTCGACGATCTTATTAAAATTGGGGCAAAATAGCGCGAAACATCGAGGGCTGGAAATGAAATTACCAAAACGTCTGTCAGTATGGCTGCTCTGCGCTTTCACTTTGCTTTCAGTCAACGCTGTGGCTGCAGAGTCTGCTGCTCAGAGCGCTGAAGTACCCTTCGGGGACAAGATGGGGGCGGAAGTCGCAAATTACAATCGCCTGCGCCCGCAGCTGGCCACCGGGGGCAGTATAGATCTCTCCAAGGTGGCGTCGCTGAAAGAAAAGGGATTCCGCACCATTGTGGATCTGCGGACGGCGGAAGAGGGCACTGCGCAAGAGAAGGCCGCGGTGGAAGCGGCGGGCATGCGCTACGTGAATCTGCCAGTTGCCGGTGGCGTGCCCTCGGATGCGCTGATCGCGGAGTTGGGCACAATCCTGGAAGATGCCTCCGCCGGCCCGGTGCTGCTGCACTGTGCGTCTGGAAACCGTGTGGGCACTGCGTGGGCCATCTACCGCGCGAAAAAGGGAGTTCCGCTGGATATCGCCATTGATGAAGGGCGCACGGCGGGTATGCGCACCTCCCGGGAGGAGCAGGTGCGCGCACTGTTTAGCGCACAGGATCAGCCGGCCTGCTGCTCCTGATCCGGGTCGTCGCCACCTTGCGGCGGGACCGGAATTCTGAGATCGACAATCAGCGGCAGGTGATCTGACGCCTGACGGGTGAGCTCGCTGCGGGGTACATGAATGTCGTGTACCTCCAGCTCGCGGTCGACAAAGACATAGTCAATACGCACTCTCGGTAGCCGGCTGAAGAAGGTCCCCTTGGGCTTGTGGCCGGGCAGTTTAAGCTGGGTGTCATCGAGCACTTCCATCAGTCGTTTTACTTCCTGGGAGCCGGGCAGGGCGTTGAAGTCCCCCACCAGTATGCGCGGCCGCGGGCACTGGGCGCTGCCCATCCACTCCTCGCCTGTGAGTGCGTCTACCTGGCGCAGGCGTTCTGCCTTGCTGAGCCCGAGGTGGGTATTGAATACCTGAACCTTGGTACCGTGAAAGTCCACTTCGATCCACAGTGCGCCGCGCGGCTCGGCGAACCCGGGCAGGCGGGAAATTTTGGGTGGTCCCGGGAGAATGCCCTTTTTGATCAGGCGCACCGGATAGCGGGACATGATGGCGTCGCCGTACTTCTCGTCTTCCAGGTGCATGGCCGGCTGGAAATGACAGTCCATGGCCAGCAGCCGCGAAATCTGGTGGGCCTGGTCGATACCGCCGGTGCGCTGGCGCCGCACATCCACTTCCTGCAGGGCGACGATATCCGGGGCATAGCGCGCGATGACCCGGGCAATACGCTCCGGCGACAGCTTGTCATCGGTGCCCTTACAGATATGTACGTTGTAGGTCATCACCCGCAGGGTCTTAGTGTGTTCGCGGCCCAATACAGAACCGGTCGCTCCCATCGCTGCGTGTTGATCCTGCCGTGAGTGTTTGTTGTGCGCAGCGGGTGCGACCATTACCGCCGGCGGGGATTTCAGTTTTCGCGCCGGTTGCGCGTTTAGAAATTGCAGTGCCGCATCGCGGATGTCTTTCGGGCGCCAGTGCCCCTTGCCGCTGGCCGGGGAGGGGATATCGCCGGGCATCAATGCAAAGGCGTGGGTTTCGTTGGGGCCGGCGCCGCCGTGGCTGCCGGATTCGATCGCGAAGGAGATACTCTGGTGCCCGGCACACCAGCCGCTGATGACAAAGTCGCCGGCATCTGGATGGCGGCACAGGTTGGCCAGGTCCTCGATGGCCTCATCCGCAAACGGGTGCTCGTCGCCGAAGACCAGGTGGCCGTCCTCCGGCAGCGAGAAGGCGCCGTCGCGCCACCAGCCGCGGACCTTGGTCAACACTTCTCCATCCGGGCCTGTTTCGGAGCTGGCGGTATCTTCGTACAGCACCATTGGGGCCTTGGTTTTCTCCACGATGAGTCGCGCGATTTCTTGCGGCGGCGTGTCCTTGCAGTGGATGTTGTACAGCAGCGCGATAGGCCCCATGGCCGAGAGCGCCATGGGCGCTTCGCCTTCGCGGTGACTTTCCCGGGTTTTCACCGGAACGAGTTTCTGCACCCATTGACCGCCAAACAGCCGGATACGCTGCAGCTGTATGCCGTGATCTCCATTGGCGAGATGGCCGCTGGGCTTTTGCGGCAGCTCTGACAGCGCCTCGCTCACCGCGTCCGCAAGGCTGCGTCCGTGCAGGGTTTCGTAGGGAGTGCTGTCTTCCTGGCCGTGGTCGGAGTAGATCCACACATCGTAATGGCGACGCGAGGAGCGGTGCGCCGCGCGCCAGATGCGGGCGATGGCATCGTCGATGCCTTTCAGGGTCCAGTGCGCGAATTTGGAGCTGGGGCCGCGGCGATGGGCCTGTTCGTCGTATCCGAGAAAGTTGATGTAAATCACCGGCAGGCCGCGGGCGATGTCGATCTTCACACCCACCGTGGAAAGCTCACGCAGCAGGATGGTGATGCCGATGCGCGTGGGGATGAACATGAGTTCGCGCAGGAAGTCCTGGCCATCGGTGAGGCCGCGGAGGAAATCCCCAATGGAAAGCACCAGTTCCAGCAACAGCAGGGCGCCGGTGCGGATCAGACTCCAGATGTTGGTCAGTAGCAATACCAGCAGCGCTAGCGGGCCAGCCTTTTTCAGTGTCGGCCCCCAGCCCTGAGCGGCCGGGCAAAAGTGCGCCTCGTCGTTGTCGGCACCGGCGCGAAATACGCTGACATAACAGCTGCCATGCTGCAGCAGTGGTTCGTGGCCTGAGTCCGCCAGTTTCTTTTCCACCTTGGTAGCTGCATTGGATTCGTACATCCGCAGCATTTCCTGGGAGTCGGTGGACATGAAGCCGAATGCGGGCACCGCCGCTTTTACGCCGTAGAATATTTCCGCCTGTACCGCCGGTGTGGTCGCGGGCACACCGGAATACATATGGTCCAGGTGGTAGTGCTCCCGTTTGATCAGGCGCTTCAGGAAAGGCATCTTGCCTTCCGCCAGTGCGCGGTCGAGTTGCGGGCGGGCGAGGCCGTCGATCTGGATCAACACCAGCGCTGGCGCGTCCGGGTCGCGCTCATTGATCTGGAGCTTGAGCATCCGCGCCAGCCATTCACTGCGGCTGATCCGGCGGCGCCAGCGGCGCAGGGTGGCCTCGATGTTGGTTATCATGGGTCTGTGCGTATTTCTCCGCCTACAGGCGTTATTTATCCGTTACTTTTTCAGCGCGTGATCCGGGTCCAGTGCTGCGGTGGCGGCGCTGGTGACCCCTTCGAGAATTTCCCACTGTGCGCCAATGGTATTGCGCAGGCGCATCCACTGCGCGTAGAGCGAATCATCCAGCGGCCAGTGCTGGTGTACCAGGGATTGGTAGTGGTGCAGTGCGGTTGCCGCGCAGTTTTCCATGGAAAAGCGCTCTGCGGTTTGCAGCGCGGCGCGGTGCAGGTTCTGGTATTCCTCGGGCGTGAGGTCGTGTACCCACTGCAGTGCGGCGATGAATTCCCGCGGGCAGTGTTTGAGAACCAGGCGGCCGTTGATGTGGTCCTCTACCACTTCCCGGCTTCCGCTGGCATCCAGCGCCACCACTGGCACGCCCGCGGCCATGGCTTCGGTAAGGACCATACCCTGGGTTTCACTGGTGGAGGAAAATCCGAATACATTCATCGCGCTGTACGCATCGCGCTGCGCTTCGCCCTGCAATGTGCCGGTAAGGTGCAGGCGCGGCGCCAGGTTTTGTGCGTCGAACAGATGTTGAATCCGCTGCTGCAGGGGGCCAGAGCCCACCACCAGGAAGTGGATGTTTTCATTGCGGCGCATCAACTCGAGCACTGCTTCGGACAGAAAATCCAGATTCTTCTCTTCCGCCAGGCGCCCCAGATGGCCGACCACAAACGCGGATTCCGGAATGCCGTACTGCTGGCGGGCGGCGGCACCGTCACCGTTGCGGTAGTTTTCCAGCTGTACCCCGGTGGGAACCACAACCACGGGCTTCTTTACCCCGCGCTCGCGCAACAGGTCTGCGACACTCTCGCTGGGGGCAAACACCATGCTCGCGAGGTTGCCGTAACGGGTGGCGAGTTCGATCACGAAGCGCTTCAGGGTCTCCGAGTCTGCGGGCACATAGTGGGTGTAGCGCTCGTACAGGGTGTGATGGGTGAAGATCAGTGGCAGCTCGCGACTGCGGGCGATGCGCAGCGCCGTCATGCCGAGCAGAAACGGGTGGTGGGAGTGCACCAGGTCCGGCTCGAAAAAATCGAGCCTGTCTGTCAGCTCGCCGGACAGGGGCAGGGCGACGGAAAAATCACTGCCATTGAAATTCTGGATGGCGGGGATGCGCACCACATCGAGTTCGTGGTCGATCTTTTCCGCAAACTCAGGCGCCACCACCAGAACCTTGTGGCCGAGTTTGCGATACTCCCGGCAGAAGGCCTCGACCGAACGCGCTACACCGCCCACGTGGGGCAGGTAGGTATTGGTGAGCATGACGATATTCAATTGGGCTGCAGCTCCATCGTTTTCACACGTGATTCGGCAACTTCCCAGCGATAGCCAAAAGCGCGGACCTCAATGCGCGGCGACTTGGTGTGCCATTTTCCTCGCCAGGAGATTTTCGGCTTCTCTCCCGGGATGATCTCCAGCCAGATGCTCCCGAAATGGGTGGGGGCGGGCCCGAAGCGGATTGGCGCCTCTGCCGCCGTGTCCCCCAGCCACTCCGGTGGCAACCCGGAGGCGAGTATCAGGGTATCGCCTTCTTCGCGTACAAAACAGTTGCGCTGCATGGTAACCCACTCGGCCGCGGCCCACGCGTGCTGGCCGTCTCCCATGCAGCCGCCGAAGGAGTGCGGGTGAATGGCTTCCGGCCACTGCCCGGTGGGCGAGGCGAGGTTGGCGACATTGCGCATCAGTTCGATACAGCGCGGATCGCCGGCGCGCAGCAGCACCTGTGCCACATGAATGGTGAGGTAGGCATTGATGCCGGAGTGGATCATGTCCTGGAAGAAGCCGCCGGACACAAAGCACTTTTCCAGCAGGAATTCCGCCAGGTCCAGCAGGCGCGGGTCGTTTTCCGGATAGAGTTTGAGCGGATAGCCGGCGGCGATGGAGCCGATGGCGCCGGCGTCCAACCGCCGTTTGGGGGAGGCGGGCATCGCCGGGCGCTTCAGGCGCTCGGCGCATTTCTGCAGCGCGTCGTCCACCGTGAGCATGAAATCGTCCGCGTGATGCTGGAACCGGTCTGCATCCACAAGGTGCCCTTCGCGCTGACAGATGGCCACCGCCGACAGCTGCCCACTGATACCCCAGAAATCGTCCCAGAAATAGCAATCGTTGGGGCCAAGGTGCTCGGCGCTGAAGCCTGCCGGCAACAGGCCACCGGTAAGGCTGCCGTCTTTCTCCATGCGTTTGTTGTGAATCCACTGGGCGCCGCGCAGTACCGGGTCCATCCATTCCGGCTTCAGTTTGCTGTTGGTGATGAGGCAGTACTGGTCGATGATCCACAGCGCTTCGCCGTTGGAATCCCACTCGCCGTCCTGGGAGTGGAAGTAGCCATCGCGCTTCTGCCGTGAGGGGAAGCGCTCCAGTGCGCGCTCAGCACGATCCAGCAGCCCCGCGTGCAGCAGCGACTGGATCATGAACGCCGCATCGCGGAACCAGAAACGCTTGTAGGTATATGGCCCCGGGTAGACGTCGTAGGGGGAGTGGAGGATCAGGGTGCGCACGGCGGCGTCGTACAGGAACTGCATCTGCGGGTCGGGAACCGACATGGCGCAGTGCTCTTCAAGGTTTTGCGCCCAGCCCGCCGGTGCGTTTTTCGCGTTCAGCTTGCAGTGCTGGGGGATTTTTACCTGGGTGTCGACGGGTTTACCGGGCTCCAGGCGAAACAGCGCGGCAGCGGTCGCCATGCCCACGTCGCATTCCGCGTGGTTCTCGTTGCCTTCGCCGCGCAGATAGAGCGCGATATCGCCCTTGCGGTAGTCCGAGGCGTGGTGGCGCTCCACCGGGTGGTCGAAATAGATCCGGTCCTTGCCATCGATCAGCCAGTGGTGGCGGTCGTTGGCGAGTGTGACTTTGTTGATAAACGCAACGCCCTCCGGATTGCAGGGCCTGAGCGCCACCACCAGCCAGCCACCGGTGTTGTGCTGCGCCTGTAACCGCAACAGGCAATTGTTGCTGCTCTCATCAAGTTCGGCCCACACCCGGTTGGTGAGTGTGGCGTGGTCTGATTGCGCTTCAGTCACTACCGCCACGCCATCTGTCAGGTCCAGTCGCTGGGTAACCTGCTTGTGCTGGGAAGGGAACAGATCGTCGCCGTCATCGCCGATGATCCAGCTGTCGATCGACCAACCGTCGTAGTGGGGCGTGAGCAGCCCGCGTGGATCGACGATGGGCATCTCCTCACTCCCCGGAACCCCAACCGCGGTCCAGTTGCGATGGCTCAGGTTGCAGTGGGTGATGGAAAAGGCGCGGGGTATGAACGATACATCCGCCGGGTCAAACTGGCGCTCGATCCAGTAGGGCCACACCCAGTCGAGGTTGTGCTGGATCACCTTGCTGTTCATCAGCGCGCGGGCGTGGAAAATTACTCCGGCGCGCAGCAGTTCGATGGGCTCGCTTACCTCCGAGGGCTCGGCAAAGCGCTGCAGCCGGGCCATTACCGCGAGGGGGTCGAGAAAGCCGTGGGCGGTGGCGAACTTGCGTACGAAGAACCGCCAGGGAAGCCATTTCATCCAGGGCATCAGAGTTCTCCTTCGTCAATTTTTTTCTTGAGGGCACGACGCGCCATGCGCGTCAGGCCGATGATTGCGATAACCGCGAATACAAAGCCGAGTCCGTACAGGGTCCACTCCATCGGGGTGCGCTCTACGCGCTCGCTGCCGATGCTCGCGAGATCTGCGGCGATGGAACCCACATACACATTGTTCACGGTGATGGGAATTACGCCGATAAAGGTACCGATGACGAAGTCGCGGAATTTCAACGGTGTCAGTCCGAAGAAATAGTTCGTCAATTTGAACGGAAACAACGGCACCATGCGTGTGAGCATGATCATGCGCCAACCTTCATCGCGAACAATCTCACCGAGATTGTCCGGTTTGATTTTCGACATCACCCAGGCCGAGGTGCGTTTGCCGAACAGGTAGCGGGCGATCAGAAACGCAATTGCCGCACCTAGTGTTGTTCCAAGCACTACGTAAATAGTCCCCTTGATCACGCCGAACACAAATCCGGCACCCATGGTGAAAATTACCCCCGGGAACAGGAATACGATGGCGATAGCGATGACCAGTATGAACCAGATACTCGCCTGCCAGCCGAGGGAATCCATCCATTGCATCAGTTCGATCAGGCGGTCATCCAGATCAAAGTAATGCAGGATTGCCAGAACCACAGCGACCGTCGTGACACTGATAAGGAGCAGCCAGATAGGGGAAAATTTCACGCGGTTCCTATCCACAATTGTCTGGGCGTGCCAAAGAGTTTTGGCGCCTCACTTTAGACTAGCCAATCGGCAGGCGTCGGGATGACAACAGAGGCGTGAAACGGGGCCTAAAACACTGGGTTGACGGGGAATTATTTCGAATTGCTATATAACGGATCGCCGCGCCGGCCGTGATCAATAGGGCGGTGGCGTAACGGAGAAGATCAAAACCGGTACTGCATCGTCAGTTCGGTAAAGTTGAGGAATTCGTGTGTTCCGGTCTCTTCGAGAAATGCCTCGGGCTTGCCGAAGGTGTGGATCGCGGTTAACACCAGTCCGCGGGTGACGGTGTATTCCGCAGTAAGTGAGAGTGCGGTGACGGCGAAATGCGCTGTGCTGCCATTCGGGTAGCGGACGATCTGGCCACTGGGGCTGTAGAGCCCGTCGGCAGTGTCTAAGCGCCAGAAAAGATTCAGGTCGGCGGTGAGAGACCAGTCGGGATTGGGCAGCAGATTCAGGAACGTGTGGAAGTTGTAGAAATTGCGCGGGCCGAACACCGCGGCTTCGGAGAAATAATTGCCGCGGGGGAACAGGGGATTGAATGTGCCGAGGTCGGGGTCATTGGGATTGTCGTCACCACTGGCGATATTGATGCTGAAGCGCAATTCCGGTTTCCAGGCGTGCTGCTCGACGCGGTACCCGGTCTCGGTGGCCAGGGTCCAGGCAGAAATATCGCCATTGGCAAAGGTGCCCGTCTGATACAGTGATTCCCAATTCCAGCGCCAATTCCCGCACTCTCCCCAATAGCGGGCGCCGACGGAGTGGCGCTCTTCGCGGCCAACTCCCTGTACATAAAGTGCATCGCTATCGCGATAGCCTAGATAGTAGACATCCAGCTGACCGGCGGTTGCAAACGGCTGCCTGATCGTCCCGTAGGAGCCCCACAGGGCATAACGATCACTGGTGGTGTCGTCGAAAATTCCCGCATGATCTTGGCGCGGGCGTACTGCGAGCAGGTCAAGCTGCCAGCGGTCATCTGCAAATAATACGCGGCCGCCGTCAAAGGTTCGGCGAACATTCGGGCCCTCGCGTACATCCACAAGGCGCCCGGACCCCAGCACGATCTCCTGCCGGCCAGGCCGCAAGGTCAGGGTTCCGTTGTTCGGCGTCGGGATGTTGAAATCCACAAACAGGTTTTGCCATTCGAGCTGGTTTTCGTCCACCGGACTCGGGCCGTCCCGGCGTCCGGATTCCAACGCGCTGTTTAACTGGGCAAACAGGCGGATGCGCGGACTCCAGTGAAGGTCGCCGAGCAGTGCATAGCGCTGGAACCAAACCCCGTGTCGATCCTGTGGCGCCTGACCGAAGACGGGGTTGTCTGTGTATTCGTACCGCTGGCGGATTTCCCCACCGATATTCAGGTAGCCGTCGGCGCCGTTGTGCAGGGGGATCGCCTTCCAGCATTCCGGCCAGCAGTTGGAGCGCGGCTCGGTGAGGAGGGATGAATAATCCTCGTCAAAGCGCAGTTTCTGGATAGGCGGAAGATCTGCGGCCGCGGTATTCGCCGTCGATGCAAGCATCAGGGTGGCGAAGGGGACCCAGATCGTTTTTTGTCGGCCGTAACCCAGTGTGTGCCGGAGGCGCGGCGTCATCTCAACGTGCCGTCCCCACAGGTGGTATCCGCCGGTGCTTGCCTGGCGGGGTCGGGTGCCAACATATGGGTGACGATTGGTGGCGTATCCGGCTTCTGATACTTGAGAACGCGCTGCTGAATTTCATTGTCGAGTACCGAGGTCCTCTGGTGGTGGCGCAGGTGGGCCACCCAGGATTCTTCAATAAAGTACTCCAGCATCCTGCCTGGAATCGCGACGTCCTCAAACAGTCCCCAGGCGTAAGCGCCGTGGCGCTCTCTGGAGGCCTTCAAAACGCGAATGGCCTCCACAAATGCGGCGGTGTCCCGCGGCGCTATCTGATACTCCACTGTCACCATCACCGGTCCGCGGTCCAATGCGATTTCGTCGGCCACCAGTGGTTGCGGCCAGTATCCGCTGGGGGAGTGGTTCAGCTCATCCCCGCTCAGTAATTTGAAGCGCCAGCTGAGCAGTGCCGCGAGTACCGCGCCGGCGGCGGCAATCAGTTGCGCGATGGGGATTCCCAAATGGGACGCCACTTGACCCCACAAGATACTGCCGAGGGTCATAGCGCCGAAAAATATCGTGATGAATATCGATAGCCCGCGCGCGCGCACCCAGTCGGGCAGGGCGAGCTGCGCAGACACGTTCAGGCGTGACAGCACGGTGATCCAGCAGGCGCCGGCGAGCAGGCTTGCGGCAATGACCGCATCCGGGCGTTTGACCAGGGCCAATACCACGAGTACCAGCGCAGTTCCCAGTGTGCCCAGCGCCACCAGATGCTCCGCGGAGAATCGTTTGGTCAATTTCGGCAGCAACATGGCACCACCTACCGCACCGATGCCAACGGCGCCGAGTATGAATCCGTAAAGCTGTGGCCCGCCGTTCAGTTCCTGGCGGGCAACCAGGGGCAGCAGTGCCCAGAAGGCGCTGACAAACAGGAAGAAAGCGATCGCGCGGATCAATGTTGAACGCATGGCCCGGCTGGCGCGTGTATAGCGCAGACCCGCGCGCATGGCACTCCAGAAACGCTCGGCGGGGAGGTCACTCGCTGTGGGGGTTGGTGGCTTCCACCACAGCAGCGCGGCGATGACGGCCAGAAAGCTCACCGCATTGATCAGGTAGGGCCAGGCGATCCCGATGGCCGCGATAATAGCGCCTGCCAGTGCGGGACCGATTGCGCGACTGATATTGATACCAACCCCGTTCAGGGCGATGGCGGATTGCAGATGTTCGCGTGGTACCAGTTGCGGGACGATGGCCTGCCACGCCGGGGCGACAAAAGCGGCACCGGTGCCGTTCAGAAAGGTGAAGAGCAACAGTACCCATGGGGTGACTTTGCCCGCGAACACCAGGCTCGCCAGCACCAGCGTATTGCAAGACAGCAATATCGTTACCACGATGAGCAGTTTGCGACGGCTGGTGAGATCCGCCAGGGCACCCGCCGCCAGCGCGAACAGAAAAATCGGCGCACTGGTGGCGGCCTGCACCAGTGCCACCATCAGCGGTGATGGTGCGAGTGATGTCATCAGCCAGCCCGAGGCGACATCGTGCATCCAGGTGCCGATATTGGAAATTACCGTTGCGGTCCACAACACCGCAAAGGCGATGTGGTGAAACGGCGCCCAGCCCGAGCTGGATTTACGCTCTTCGTCGGTAGCCACAAATCCTCTTCACAGGTCAGACTGCAAAACAGGAACATCCAAGTACACCCCAGAAATCCCGATGGCTGCGTACAGGTATCGGGGAGTTCCAGGCAATCTGGTGATTGTGTCCGTGGAGTGCGCAACCGCTGGCGCATCCGTCGCTGCAGGCGCGGCTGAATGCTTGCGATTGCATTGGTGCGCTGGCCTGACGCATTGCCGGCGATGGCTCCCTGTTGACCGGGCTCCAGTCGGGGCTAGCGGGCGGTAGTGGAGGATCGAACTGGGAGAATGGGCCGGCGGCATACACTATATTGCCGCCAACCACGGTCAGCTCGGCAACAATCTGTCGGATTGCCGCATCCGAAACCTTGAAGTAATCCTGAGACAGCACAGCAAGGTCGGCGAATTGCCCGGGCCTCAGTGAGCCTTTCACCTTATCTTCCCCGGAGAACCAGGCGGAACCTTCGGTCCAGAGGCGCAGTGCTGTGGCGCGATCCAGAATGTTTTTGCGGCCATAAAGTGACAAGCCGCCGACGGTTTTTCCGGTGGTCATCCAGTACAGCGCCGTCCAGGGGTCGTAGGACGCGACACGCGTGGCGTCGGTGCCCGCACCGACCGGTAGATCCATCGCCAGCATTTTTGCAATGGGTGGCGTGGTTTTTGCCGCGTCCGCACCGTAGCGATTGACAAAATATTCGCCCTGAAACGCCATCCGGTGCTGGGTGGCAATACCGCCACCCAGCGCCTTTATACGTTCCATATTGCGCTCACTGACGGTTTCCGCATGGTCGATGATGAAGCGGGTCTTGAACGGGGTCTTGCCATTCACCCGTTCAAACACGCTGAGAAACCGGTCGATGGATTCGTCGTAGGTGGCGTGGATGCGGAAGGGCCACGCGTTTTCCGCCAGCAGGGCGACGATGGG
>NZ_DATCMV010000023.1:0-3781 GCF_036563125.1 Microbulbifer sp. | reverse complement strand
CTTGTCCAGGCTTTCGCTGCCGATGATGTAGCGGGATTCCGCCAGGTGGGCGCCGTCGGCGAATAGCTCCTCGGCCACCGGTGCACGCTCGGCACTGGTGAGGCCAAGGCTCAAGTGCTGGTGTTCGGCGAGGAAATACTGAATGGCGCTGGACAGGCCGACCAGGTCGAAGTCCTTGTCGTTGCCGTATTCCGGATTGATGGTCACATTTTCCACGCGCGCGCCCAGGTCCAGGTGCCAGCTGCCCCACTCGCGCTCCTTCATGGTGAAGGCGCCGATGCTGTCGGTAATGGATGGGCGGATGAAGGCTTCGTCACCGATGGCGGCAAAGTCCTTGCGCGACAGCTGCAGGCCGTAGGCGCCGCGCCACTGGCCGCCGTCATCGTGGGTCAGCTCTACGCGGCTTTCCCAGGCCTTGTTGGTAAAGCGGGTGCCGGGTTCGCCGTGCTCGATCTCGACGTGCTCGTAATCGTTGTGACCGACGCGGAAGCTGAGTTTGTCCCAGTAGTCATCGCCAAAGTCGTGCTCGCCCTTGAGGTCGTAGCGGGTCTGGGCCAGGTCGATGCGCACGGCTTCCTCGTCGTGCTCCTCGGACTCAAGTATCTCTCCCGGTATGGGTTCCTCTTCCTCGTGGTGCGCGTGGGCGCCTAGCGGAATGCCGTAGTTGTTCTCCAGGCGATTGACCGACATACCGACAAAACCGCTGTCGGTCACCCAGGACAGGCCGGCGCTGCCGCTCTTGGCGCGGGTATTGGTGTTGCCCACATAGCCGTCGGTGTTGAACTCTTCCTCGTGGGCCTCTTCCTCTCCCTCGTGGTCGTCGTGTTCGCGGATGGCGAGGCCGGGGATCTGGGTGTTGCCGCTGTCGCGGTAGACCCCGTCCAGGTACCAGGCCAGGCTGCCCGCGCCGCCCTGCAGGCGGAAGACCCCGGCATCCTGGCTGTTGGCGGTGTCGTGGCGCATCTCCACCGCGCCCTCGATCGCTTCCGGCACCCGGGTCGGGATACGACCGTCGATCACATTCACCACCCCGCCGATGGCGCCGCTGCCGTAGCGCAGGGCCGCCGGGCCGCGCAGGATCTCGATGCTGTTGGCCAGCAGCGGTTCGATACTGGCGGCGTGGTCGGAGCTGGTGTTGGAGGCGTCGGCCACATCCAGGTTGTCATTCAGCACCTTCACCCGGTTGGCACTCTGGCCGCGGATGACCGGCAGGCCCACGCCGCCGCCGAAGGAGGCATTGGCCACGCCCAGCTGGCTGTTGAGGGTCTGGCCCAAGGTGGCAGCGGCGGACTTGCGCAGCTCATCGCCGGAGAGAACGGATACCGGTGCAGCCACCGCGTCGGCGGGCTTGGCCAGGGGGGAAACGGTGACGTTCACTTCTTCCAGGTTGTCCCGCTTATCGGCAGTAGTCTCGGCGGAAACGGCAGAAGAGAGCGCGCAGGCAATCGCCAGCGCCAGAGTATTTACTCGGTACATTGTTGTTTATTCCTGTCACGGACGGGCAGCGGCCACCGAAAGGCCGGTGCCGGAAATGCAAAAAAGTGGTTTTTTAGCTGAGTGACAGGATGGCGGGCGGGCCGCGGGCGGTCTGGCGCTCCGGCTGGCAGTCGAGGGCTACCGGGGCCTGCTGTTCGATATACAGCGGCGCCAGGTCTTCGGTGACAAAGGAAAATTCACTACCCACGGGGGCGGGCGTGTGGTTGTGGGACAGGTCGCACAGCTTGTGGGACTGGTCATCGATGTGAATATGCTCCGCCAGCACCGGCTGCGCGAGCATCAGCGCGAACAGCAGTACAAAGCTGACCCATACCGGGGTCTTGTGGCGGGAGTACATAGTCATGCGCCGTATGATATTTGATCCCAATGACGAATCAAGTTTCATCTGAGACTATCGGCCAAATTTCATCCCATTTGGGCGTATAATTCGCGCCGTCTGTCTCAAGGGCCGGCCACAGGGGCGGGTCCACTTCGTATTCAAGGATGTAGATCTCATGCGCACCGCCAGCGTCAACCGCGATACCCTGGAAACCAAGATCCAGGTCAGCGTCAACATCGACGGCAAAGGTACCGGCAAATTCAACACCGGTGTCCCCTTTCTAGAGCACATGATGGACCAGATCGCCCGCCACGGCATGATCGACATGGACATCACCTGCGACGGCGACGTGCATATTGACGACCACCACACCGTGGAAGACATCGGCATCACCCTGGGCAAGGCCATCAACCAGGCCATCGGCGACAAGAAAGGCATGACCCGCTACGGCCACGCCTACGTACCCCTGGACGAAGCCCTGTCCCGAGTGGTCATCGACTTCTCCGGCCGCCCCGGCCTCACCATGAACGTGCCCTTCACCCAGAAGCGCATTGGCAACTTCGACACCGAGCTGTTCTACGAATTCTTTCAGGGTTTCGTAAACCACGCATTGGTAACGTTGCACATCGACTGCATCCGCGGCTTCAACGCCCACCACCAGATCGAAACCGTATTCAAAGCCTTCGGCCGCGCCTTGCGCATGGCACTGACTCCCGACCCACGGATGGAAGGCGCCATGCCCTCCACCAAAGGCGTGCTGTAAGAGCGTGGCCATGCAGAAAATCGTCATTCTCGACTACGGCATGGGCAACCTGCATTCGGTTGCCAGCGCCCTGCAAAAGGTCGCCCCCGGCGATGAAATCGTCCTCGCCACCACCCCGGAAGAAGCCCACGGCGCAGACCGCCTGGTAGTCCCCGGCGTCGGTGCCATCCGCGATTGCGTCGAAGGTTTTATCCGCCCCGGCTTCGTACCCCTGCTGAACGAATCCATCGAATCCGGCATGCCCATTCTCGGCGTCTGCGTCGGCATGCAGATCATGATGGCCCACAGCGAGGAAAACGGTGGTATCGACTGCCTCGGCATCTTCCCGCAGCCGGTAAAGTTTTTCGGCAAGGACCTGCATGAACAGACAGCACCTGGCGCCCGCGGCGAAAAATTAAAAGTCCCGCACATGGGCTGGAACCAGGTGCAGCAGAAGATCGACCACCCGTTGTGGAGCGGCATCGAAAACGGCAGCCGTTTTTATTTCGTGCACAGCTACTACGTGCCGTCGGATAACAACGACGCCGTCGCCGGCGAGACCGACTACGGTGTGAAGTTCGCCGCTGCGGTGGCACGAGAAAATATTTTTGCCACCCAATTCCACCCGGAAAAAAGCGCGGATGCCGGCTTGCAGCTGCTGAAAAATTTCGTGAGCTGGAACGGTTCGTTCTAACGAACGAACGAAGGCTACAAGCGCTAACGAAGCATAAATCTTTACGCGAAGGGGGAGTGCCGGGGATAAGTTTTCAGAAGCGTCGGCAACAGGGATGTTGCCGACGCAGCGTACAGGGATGTATTCACAGCGGTTCTGAAAACTTATCCCCGGTGCTTCACCGCCACAGGACCTGAATAAAGCAGGACCTCGCAACAGGAAGTTAAACAAAATGATCGTAATCCCAGCCATTGATCTGAAAGACGGCGAGTGCGTGCGCCTGCGCCAGGGCGAAATGGAAGACGCAACCGTCTTCTCCGACGATCCCGTCGCCACCGCCGAACACTGGTTCAACCAGGGCGCCAAACGCCTGCATATCGTCGACCTCAACGGCGCCTTCGCCGGCAATCCCGTCAATGGCGACGCCGTCAACGCCATCGCCCGCCAGTTCCCGCAGTACCCGATCCAGATCGGCGGCGGCATCCGCGATCTCAAAACCATCGAGTGGTACCTCACCGCCGGCGTCACCTGGACCATCATCGGCACCGCC
>NZ_DATCMV010000011.1:0-4923 GCF_036563125.1 Microbulbifer sp. | reverse complement strand
CGAGAATGGCTAGTAAAGGCAAGATATGATGATATGGCTCTGGATATGCCATGAAGCCAGCCATTACTGCCCCACCTTCCATTTGTGACATTATTTTCGCATATCCCAAATACCGGACAATAACGAAAGGTGACTGACATGACAGACCTGGTGATTCTCGGAGAGAGCATGGTGGAGCTCAGCCAGGTGGAACCAGGACTGTTCCGGCAGTCGTTCGCCGGGGACGTGCACAGCGTTGCGGTTTACTTCAAGCGACTCTCCAGTCGAGCGGACAAAGTCAGATTGATGACCGCAGTGGGACACGAAAGCACAAGCGATGGACTGATCCGGGCTTTGGAAGAAGAACAGGTCGATACCTCCTTGATCTTTCGCCACCCCACGCGGCAATTGGGCCTGTATTCGGTGACCACCGACGCAAACGGCGAACGCAGCTTCAACTACTGGCGGTCTCAGTCGGCGGCGAGGGAAGTCATTCCGCTATTTCGGGATGCCACCCAGGTGGCCTGCGACGGCGGCTATTCGCCCTGTGGCCTAGCGCCCCGTCCGGACACCTTCTTTTTCAGTGGTATTTCTCTGGCCGTCCTGAGCCCGGAGACGCGCCCTGCATTCTGGGAACTGGTCGCCAACCTGTACAACAGCGGAACCCGCATTGTATTTGACCCTAACTACCGCCCCAAATTGTGGGAGTCGCAGGATCAAACCCGCACCGAGTACGCGCACGCGTTTGAGTACGCTCACCTGACGTTGCCCGGCATTGAAGATTTGACCACTTTGTACGGTGTCAGTGATTTTTCCTCAGCCTGCGACCTGCTGAACCAGTTCGATATTGAAGAGATGGTGATAAAAGATGGCCCAAATGGGGTGTATTACCGTGGACCCGGGGAACAGTTTCTGGTGCCGATCTCCCCGGTAAAAGACGTGGTTGATACCACCGCAGCGGGTGACTCTTTTAATGGTAGCTATCTGGCATTTCGCAGCCACGGCTTGTCGCCACGCGATGCGATCACCCGGGCGGCGAAAGTAGCGGGTATCGTTATCCAGCACCGGGGAGCCCTGGTGGAAAAAACCAGGTTCGCAGAAATACTCAGCCAATAACGCAGTTCTGGCGGACAGCGGCCGCCTTTGCAGAACAATCGATGATGAAACCGCAGTCAAGCAGGTACCAATAATGAAAAGACGCAACTTCCTGAAATTAGGGACAGGTGCCGCCGGGTTGGTCGGTGGAGCACTTAGCCCTTCTCTGGCATCCGCCATGGCGGCCGCGCGCCCCAAGCTGGTTGACACAGCGCCGATTGAAGCCATTCCCAATGGCAATCCGCAGCACTGGCTGGGCACGGCACTCTGGGGCAACCGCCTTCAGGATTGGCAAAGCCAGAGGGGGCGCATCGAATGCCTGCAGGGAGACAAAAGCTTCGAAGTACGCACTGCCGCCCTGCTCACCCGCACACTCAATCACACCCACAAGCCAGCGCGTATCCGCGCGCGCGTTGGACTGCTCACACCCGAGCGCGCAGGGTTTTGTGGATTCCTGCTGGGCGTGGGTGCGGGCAAACTCGAGTATCGCGGGGCGGCGCTCGCGCAGCGCTCCAGCGGCGAGAACGGTGGCTTTATGGCTGTCGTGAATACCGAAGGCGAACTCAGCTTCAGGGATTTCTCCAATCAGGAAAATTCACTGAGTTACACCAATATTGAACGGGAAGGCAGCGTCGGCATCGATCGCGTCGGCGAGAGGGAAATCCTCCTCGACTGCCATATCGATCCGATCGATAAGGGTCGCTTTGATGTGCGATTGGTGGCCAGCGATGCGAACAATGGCAAAGAATTTGGTTTTGCGGTGTTCAATGACGTACCCGCCAAAATGTTGGAGGGCGGCATTTCATTGGTGTCCTCCCCCAATCGCGACGAAGACGGTGCGCGCTGGTGGTTCACGTCGATTGAGACCGGTGGCCAGAAAATCGATGTGAATCCGGAACATGGCCTGGGTCCGGTGATGGGTTGTATGCACAGCTTGAACAGCGCTCCTGAAAAGGCGGTCTTGAAGTTGTCTGCCCAGTTTATGCCGGTCGATACCGCGGAGCTTCCCAGTGCGCGCCTGGAATATCGCGCGAAAGGAAGCAAAGCCTGGATCACCGGCGCAGACGCGAAGATCGAAGACGGCTATGTCGCCGCGTTTCGTATCGCTGGTTGGGATGCAAAGCGCGATCACGATTATCGCGTGCTCAACCCGAGAACGGGGGAGTCGCTCTACGAAGGCTCGATCCGCCGCGACCCTGGTCGTGAATCCCCGCTGAAGATTGCGCTGTATTCCTGCATCATTCCCACTGCAAAGAGCCTGGATGAAGCCGAATACAAAAGGCTGATTCCGGAAGAGCGCATCCTGGGCAGGTACACCGAAGACAACATCTTTTTCCCGCACAACCAGCTAGTGCAGCACTGCGATAGCCACAAGCCGGATATTTACGTGTTTGCGGGGGACCAGTACTACGAGACCTACCCTACCCGCTGGGCGCGCGACACTCCGCAGGTAAAGCTCGACACGTTGTACCGCTGGTATCTCTGGTACTGGTGTTTCCGGGAATCCGTGCGCGATCGGCCAGCCATCGTACTGGCGGACGACCACGATGTGCTGCACGGCAACCTGTGGGGCAAGCAAGGGGATAGCAGCGGTGGTCCGCGTGAGGAGGACGGCGGGTACAAAGCGAGCATCGACCTCGTCAATATGGTTTACCGTATCCAGAACAGCCACACGCCGGACGCCTACGATCCCACCCCCATCATGCACGGGATCCAGGTTTTCTATGCGCACTTCCAGTATGGCGGCGTGAGCTTTGCCATGGTCGAGGACCGCAAGTTCAAGTCACCACCGGATTACGAAGCGGACCGTCTCACGGTGAAAGGCGAGCTGCTGGGCAAGCGGCAGGAGGACTTTCTCAAGGCGTGGGCGGAAATGGACCAAGGCATGCCAAAGGTGTGCCTCACCGCGTCTATCTGGGGCTCTCCCCAGACCGACGAGAAGGGCAATGGCCTGATCGACTACGATGCAAACTGCTACCCGCCCGACGGCCGTACCCGCGCAGTACAGTTGGTAGAAAATGCACGCGCACTGGTGCTCGCCGGTGACCAGCATCTGGGTCTTGTGGCACGGCAGTATTCCGGTGACTTCCCCAACCCGGGGGATAATCAATCAGGTGCGCTGTTTTTCGCGGGACCTGCGGCGGCAGCGTTCTGGCAACGCTGGTTCGAGGGCAATGGCGCACTGGAAAACCCGGTCGATGATGATCCGAACACCGGGAATTTCACCGATCCTTTCGGCAACAACATGCGGGTTTTAGCCGTCGCCAATCCGAAGATTTCCCACGCGGACTTCATCGATGACAACACGACCTGGGGGAAATTTGTTGCGGACCGAAACCTCAAGAGTGAAGGCTACGGGATTGTTCGGGTCAACCATGACCAGCGCACCTACACGCTGGAATGCTGGCCATGGGATGCGGACCCCGCTCGCGACAACCAGTTCGCCGGCTGGCCACAAATGCACCCGATCGAGTCGCTGAATCACAGCTGACCCGATGAAAAAGCGCGGCCATGGCCGCGCTGAATTTTCATTTATGGCTGATTCTTCCTTTGAATCAGTTTCCGTACGTGCCCCATGGAGGCCGCCAACCAGTAGGCCGCCTGCAGGTATCCATGCTGGTGCATCTGCACAAGCGTATTGGCGTCAAGTTTCTGCAACTTATCCTCATTCACTGTGTAGAGACCCTCGAAGCGTTTCTGCTCCCCACTGGCGAACTGAACGTTGATGTGGGCCGGTTCTATCAGGTCATTGTCTGATAGAGTCTTCAGGAACGCGGTGGTGGACTCCATACCCGAGATCAATTGCCCCAGCAAATCACTCATTTGACGCATAAACGGGGTGTGATTGCCGTCCTTATCAAACAGACGTTCGCCCTCTTCCGAGCCATCAGCGCTATTCACACGCTTGCTGGCCAGATCTACGGTGATCACCGCGCCCCTGCCTTCTCCGGGCCCGGCCTGAGGTTTTCGGTAACCCACCATAAACGGCTGGCGACGGATATGCATGGGTATGTACTGCGCATCCCAATTGTTCTTGCGCAAGTAGAGGTTTTCATCGGGTTCAAACCCGAGCAAGGCACAGAGGGAGAAATGCCCATTATTCGGATCTTTGGAAATGCACACCGGGTACTCCAGCACCAGATTGCGCAATTCATTGGCCACCACCGGTACCAGATGTGTGCCTTCACCATACTCTGCACCGCGCGCGGTAATGATTCTCAGGTGGCGGTGGCGTTCGTTATTCAGAGCGACGGTATTGCTCATTCCTATTCTCCCGTTCAAATTCTCTGCAGGCCATATTGGCAAATCTTGTTAATCAGATCTCGGTGTTTCTCAAGACTATTGAACAACTGCTGCGTGGCTCGGTTCTTTTGCTGAATCAGTTGCTGGGCCTGCTCGCGATACGCGTTGGACAGCCCGAACGCATTCGACTCAGTATGGAACCCCATGCCATACAGTACATACTGGTAGCTGGCCGCCGGAAACACCTCCACCGCGCGATCGAAGTCATCGTGCCAAGGCGGCTGGTAGCGCCACAACGTAAGCAGTTCCTGCAGGCTCTCCGGGATTGTTTCCCGCGCGCAATTGTCGATCCAGAAGCGACTATCGGTGCGTTTGGTCAGTACATAGTGAAGTTTGAGAAAATCGATGATGCGATCCCAGCGGTAACGAAACGTGTCATTGAAGCGACGTGCGACTACATCCATGGCCGCGCGGCTTGCCGGGAACTGCTCGGCAATCATGTTCGCGGAGATTTCCACCAGCACCAGTGCCGAGGCTTCGAGCGGCTCCAGAAAGCCTGCTGAGAGGCCTATGGCAACGCAGTTGCGATGCCAGAACTTCTCTCGG
>NZ_DATCMV010000020.1:0-21540 GCF_036563125.1 Microbulbifer sp. | reverse complement strand
CTGTCCAAAACCGACTACGCCAACGCGCTGTACGACTACATCCTCAACACCCTGAACCTCAAACTCGTCGCCGGCCTGCTGGGCCCGGACGACCTGCAGGAGCTGGATGCGCGCCTGAATCCGGCAATGCCGGTCTCCCGTGAGCACATCCTCGACAGCGGTGCGGTACCCTTCAGCAAATAAGGCTGGAAAATCGCTAGACCCGCGCAGAAATCAAAGGCCGGCACTGCTATAGTGCCGGCCTTTTTTATGGGCTGACTACAATTGCGGGACACCGGAATTTATGTCGGTGACACACAGGCTAACTGCGATCTGACTCTATCCATGAAGTATCTGATTACCGGCAATGCGGGCTTTATCGGCTTTCACGTGGCGAAAACCCTGATGGCTCGGGGCGATGCCGTGGTGGGTCTCGACAATGTCAACGACTACTACGACACAGCCCTGAAGGAGGACCGCCTGCGCGCGCTGGACAGCGCCGCACAGCAGTACGGCGTCGAGTACGAATTTGTGCGTGCGAATATCGCCGACCGCGCAGCCCTGGATCGCTGTTTCGAGAAACACCACTTTGACCGCGTGATCCACCTCGCCGCCCAGGCTGGGGTGCGCCACTCCATTGATCACCCGGAAGACTACGTAGAGAGCAATCTGGTGGGCTTTTCCAACCTGCTGGAAACCTGCCGCCACGCTGCCACCCCGCACCTTACCTACGCCAGCACCAGCAGCGTGTACGGTGGCAACACCAGTATGCCGTTCA
The DNA here is from genome assembly GCF_036563125.1 of Microbulbifer sp. Lineage (GTDB taxonomy): Bacteria > Pseudomonadota > Gammaproteobacteria > Pseudomonadales > Cellvibrionaceae > Microbulbifer. Next base: position 20,783 of record NZ_DATCMV010000020.1, on the reverse strand, counting down.
GCGAGGATCACGGTGTCGATCATCCGTTGCAGTTCTACGCCGCCACCAAGCGCGCCAACGAACTGATGGCCCACAGTTACAGCCACCTGTTTCGCCTGCCCACCACCGGACTGCGCTTCTTTACCGTGTACGGTCCCTGGGGCCGCCCGGATATGGCACTGTTCAAGTTCACCCGCCTGATTCTCGAGGGAAAACCCATCCCGGTGTTCAACCATGGCCACCACAGCCGGGATTTCACCTATATCGACGACATAGTGCAGGGGGTCATCCAGTCCAGCGATCAGGTCGCGACCCCGGACGCCAGCTGGTCAGGCGCCGCACCCACGCCGTGTACCAGCAACGCGCCCTACCGCATTTTCAATATCGGCAACGGTAATCCCGCGCAGCTGTCGGACTATATCGATGCGTTGGAGGAAGCCCTGGGGAAAACCGCAATCCGCGAACTGCTGCCGATGCAGCCGGGGGACATTCCCGACACCCACGCGGATACCCACCGTTTGCAACAGGCAATTGGCTACAAGCCGGATACCAGTGTGCGCGAAGGGGTACGGAAGTTTGTGGAGTGGTACCGGGACTATTACGCGGTCTAGGCGTACACCGGGTTCAGAGCATTACTCGGCGTGTGCGATGGCCGCGCGGTAGGCGCTTTCCAGCGCCTGCCAGTTGTCTTCTGAGAAATGGAATTCGCGGTGCCGCTTCTGCAGCTTGTCGAGAGAGCGACGCAGGCGCGCCACATTGGCTTCCGCATCCTGCCGGGACAGGGATTCACGAATGGACCCCTTATCGAAGTCGATCAGGTAGAAATCCCCGCTGCCTGTCAGCAGGATATTGCTGGCATTCAGATCCGCGTGATAGACATTTTTTTGATGGAAGCGCGCGATCAACGCCCCTAGCTTTGCCCAGTCCGCGTTATCCACCGGTCTGTCACACAGGATTTCCGTCAGGGTGCGAGAGTCCGGTACCCGCTCGGTAATCAGTGCCCCGCGGTAGGCCAGCGGCGGCACACTCACACAGCGCGCCGCCACCGGGCGCGGTACCGGCAGCCCCAATTCACGCATAGCGCGCAGCATATTGAACTCCCGCCACACCCGGGTATTGGGCAAGCGGCTGTAAAGGTAGGACTTTTCCACCAGGCGCCCGGCGAGCCCGCCGCGATGGTACTGCTTGAACACCAGCTCCACCCCGCGGTATTTGAACATCACCGCCTTGCCGCGCTCCACCAGCGCGCACTCGCTATTGGCTTTGTGCCAATCGCAATGAAACAGTTTCTCGCAGCCGGCATCCACCACTTTGTCATCGTAGATCACCCGGGCGAGCTTGCTTTTAAACTGCCGATACCCCACGGAACATATACCCTAAATTTGTTGTCTTCCTGTTTTTATTACAACCCGGTTCCGTTCCAGGCCTTGCTTGGGAAACCAAAATCCGGCGTATTCTAACGCTGTGCCTCTTCCCTCCCAATAGCAGGCGCCACGGATGTCAGCGGAACAGGCCACGCAACTTGCGTTCCAGGCGATCCAGTAGCTTGAGCCAGCCGGCGCCCTGCATGGGATCATAGGCCCAGGGCGTCCTGATGTTGCCGCGGGTGGTCTTGAGGTAGTCTTCCGCCACCGGCAGACGCGCCGGCTCGGCCTGCTTCAGCGCCTGCACCTCCTTATCCGACATGATCTGCAGCGGGTACAGGCCGCAGCGACGCGACCACTCCCCAAAGCGCAGTGCCAGGGACTTCTGCTTGCCGCGATAGGCGCGGCCGTTGGGCAGCCACATGGAAAAGGGCGCCCGCATGCGCGCCATACGGCAGAACAGCTTCGCCGCCTTGCGGTTGTTCACCGACTCCCCCACCTCAAATTGCCAGTCCACCTGTCGCAGGCGTTTGGGATCGGCGATCAGCAGCGCGGAAAACCAGGTACCGGTAGAGCGCTTCTTTGGATACCAGAACCAGAAGTCGCGCTCGCGGTCAAAACGGAAATCCCGGTCCGCCTTCTTCCTGAGGGAGAAGCCGCGCACAAAGGCCGGGGAGACAAAGCCGAGGTCCGGTTGCTGCTCGAAACTCTGGCGTAGATGCAGGATATCGTCGTCTGTGAGCGGGCGTACCATCTGGGTATCATCCTGCAGGAAGCACATCAGCTCGTCGTCTGCGGCCATCTCATAGGCCGCCTGCATATTGGCGTAGAGACCGCCTAGCTTGTGGCCAGACTCAGCCGTCTTATCGACCACCCGGTGCCGTTTGGCAACGTCCGCCAGCACTTGGCGGGTTTCCTGGTCGTCACTGCCGTCATCGATCACCGTCAGCTTGCACTGCGGTGCGCAGGCCTCGATAGAGCGGACACAATTGTCCAGAAATGGGCCACGGTTGAAGGAAAAGACAAAAATATGCATGAGTTCTCGGCTTAAGCTCTGCTGTTTCGCTAGGCTGGCGCAGCATACCAAAAGCCGCCTGTCACTGCCGTGACTTATCGCCCGGTATGCGGGTGCAAGTGAGTTCACACCAACCAGAAACAGGACCCCGAACCACAAATTTAGGCCACGGACTCGGCCCGGATATACCACAGACCGAGACCCGAATGACCGACACCGTAATCGAAGCCCACAAGCCCGACCACCGAACCGCCAGACCCTTTGTGATCACGGGCTGTGGCCGCTCTGGAACCACTTACACCGCCAAACTCCTGAGCCTGCTGGGCTGCTCCTGCACCCACGAACAGTTTTTCACGGGCAGCAAACCCTCTTTGGCGCGCGGCACCCTGGCCCGTTTGGGCCTGCGTAAACTCGCGTGGTGCCCGACGATTCGCGGCGAGGCTGCTTGGGAGGCGGCCCCCTGGCTGCCACTGCTGGCAGATGAAACCCTGGTGTTCCACCAGCTGCGCCACCCGCTGGAATTCATCCGCTCACGCCAGAAGAAGGGCTGGGTGCACGGGCGCTTTCGCAGCCGCCACCTGCCCCATATCCCGAAAATGGACAAGGCCGGCTTTGCCTCGCTGCCACTCAAGGAGCAGGTGAACTGGCTGGCGCGCTTCTGGATCGACTGGAATGCTCTGGTGGAAACGCGCGCGGCGTCCAAACAGTACCATCGCTACCGCATTGAAAACTTTGACCTGCCCCAGCTCCTCGCCATGCTCGAGAGCATCGACTTTCCCCACGACCCCGCCAAAGTAAAAGAGACCTTCGAGTCACTCCCTCGCAACGTAAACACCCGGGGCGAAAAGCGCAGCGACATCACCCTCGACCTTCTGCCCGACGACCTGCGTGAAGAACTTACCCTCGCCGCTGAACGCTACGGTTACACACTCTGACCGCCCCGTATTGCATCTGCATGACACCGCCCCACAGGATACCCTAGCGGGGGCGGCACTAAGTGGGGCCTGCGGGATATTCGCAATACCCTTGGCGATGGGTTAAATTCCCCGCCCCGATTTCTAACCCACCCGTGCGCCGGCGGCGGGTAGCGACACAGACACTGCGCAACTATTCGGAATTTGCATGAACCTGTCCGTCATCATGACCACCTACAACTCCCCCGTATGGCTGGAAAAAGTGCTGTGGGGCTACAGCTGCCAGACGGAAAAGCCGCTGGAAGTGATCGTCGCCGACGACGGCTCCCGCCCGGAAACCGGTGAGCTGGTGGCAAGGCTACGGGGGGAAACAGGGATGGACATCCGCCATGTTTGGCAGCGCGACGACGGCTTCCGCAAGTGTCGGATTCTCAACAAGGCCATCCTTGCCGCCCGCGGCGACTACATCGTGTTCACTGATGGCGACTGTATTCCGCGCGCGGATTTCCTCGCGGTGCATAAGCGCCGCGCAGAAAAGGGCTATTTCCTGTCCGGGAGCTACTTCAAGCTGCCCATGAGCACCAGTGAAGCCATTACCAGGGACGACATAGTCTCCGGGCGCTGCTTTGACTACGCTTGGCTATGCGCCAACGGCCTGAAAACCCGCCGCAAAACCCTGAAGCTCCGTGCCGGTGAGCGCTGGGCGCCGCTGCTCAACCGCATCACCCCCACCGCGTGCAACCTCAAGGGCTCCAACGCCTCCGCCTGGAAGGCCGACATCTTGAAAGTGAACGGCTTCGACGAGCGCATGGCCTGGGGCGGGCTCGACCGCGAGTTCGGTGTGCGCCTGGAAAATGCCGGTATCAAGCCGCGCCACGTGCGTTTCGACGCTATCTGCGTGCACCTGGATCACCCGCGCGGCTATGCGGACCGGGAAATTGTGGCGCGCAACAAGGCACTGCGCCTGCGCGTTGCCAAAGAGGGGATCATTGAAACCCCGCACGGCATCCGCCAGCTGCTGGAAAGCGGCTACTCTCCCGAATAATCCACGCCCCGAATAACCCCAAATCCCGACAACCAGAGTTCCCATGACAAGCTACAAGCACTGGTCCGACCCGATTGTCAGTCAGTTCCTGCGCCTCGCCGCCAGCGGCCTGGTGCCGCCGTCCCTGTTCCAGAAGCCGTTGCCAACGAAAGAACAGCGTGCCGCACGCACCGGCGTGCTGGATATCGAGATTGTCAGCCACTGCTGGCAGTACTCCCATTTCCTGATCTACCAGCTGAGCTCCCTGGTGCTGTACCCGCCCACCAAGGCAACGGTCACCATGACCGTGTACTACAACGGCGAGGATACCCGCACCGCCGCCGTGCTGGACTTTATCGGCCGCCAGCAGGTGCCAGGAGTGACCTGGAACTGGTGCGAAATGCCGAAGGAATCCCTGTTTCGCCGCGCCATCGGCCGCAATCAGGCGGCGCTCGCCACCAAGGCGGACTGGATCTGGTTCACCGACTGCGACCTGATGTTCCGGGAAAACTGTATCGACCGCTTGGCGGAGCTGCTACAGGGCCGCCGCGACAGCCTGGTGTTCCCATCCCACGAGCGCATCACTTCGCTGCTGGAAGACGACGACCCGATGCTGAATTTCGACCCGGCGGAGCTGCGGGTGATCGAAATCGATAACTCCCGCTTTATCGAGCAGACCCGAGATCGCGCCACCGGCCCGCTGCAAATCGCCCACGGCGATGTGGCCCGCGCCGGCGGTTACTGCAACTGCCTGAACTATTACCAGAAGCCCGCCGACACCTGGTGCAAGGCCCACGAGGACCGCGCCTTCCGCTGGCTGCTGGGCACACAGGGCACGCCGCTGGAAATCCCCGGCGTGTACCGAATCCGCCATATCAGCAAGGGGCGCTACACCGGCAGCAAGCTCAATACCCAGATCCGCAGCAGCGTGCGCAAGGCGACGGACAAGAGCCAGTAACCGCAACAAGCCCGCAAAACAAAAAGGCCGATCGCTCCTGCGATCGGCCTTTTTGTTTTGCGGCAAATGTTTACGAGCCGGGACGCTTATCGCGGCATCAGAGCCTCAACCTCTTCCACAGTGCGCGCCAGCGCACCGCTGTTCTGTTCCGCCACCGCGCGGCCGCGAGCACCAGCGTCATCGCGCAGCGCTTCATCGCGCAGCCATGCTGAAACCTGGGTCGCCAGCTCGGCCGCATCGTTCACCACCACCAATCCGCCAGCCTCCTGCATCAGGCTCGCTACGGTACTGAAGTTGTGCAGGTGCGGGCCGCACACCACCGGCACGCCCCAGGCCGCCGGTTCGATCATATTGTGGCCGCCCACCGGTGCCAGGCTGCCGCCTACAAAGGCCACATCACAGACGCCGTAGAAACGCAGCAGCTCGCCCATGGTGTCCCCCAGCAGCACCCGGTCGTCCGCGCCCGGCACACGCTTGTCACTGCGCCGCACCAGAGCGAGGTCCCGCTCCCGGCACAGGCGCGCCACGCTGTCGAAGCGCGCCGGGTGGCGCGGCACCAGCACCAGTAGCAGATCGGGAAACTCCCGCAACAGCGTCTGGTGCGCTTCCAGGATCACTTCATCTTCGCCGCCGTGGGTACTGGCAGCCAGCCACACCGGCCGTTTCGACGCGCCGCGCCACTGGTGCGACAACACCAGTGCCTCACTTTCAAGGCCGGAGCCGATGTGCAGATCGAATTTGATATTGCCCACGGCTACCACCTGCTCCGCTGGCATGCCCAGAGCCACAAAACGCTCTGCATCTGCGGGATACTGGGCCACGATCTTACTGAGGTGATCCATCATGTCCCGGGTCAAACGGGGAAAACGCCCGTAGCCCTTGGCGGATTTGGCACTTAGGCGGCCATTCACCAGTACCGCAGGGATACCGCGCTTGTTACAGGTTGCCAGCAGATTCGGCCAAAGCTCGGTTTCCATGCTCACCAGAATATTCGGGCGCAGCGCATCGAGAAATGGTGCCAAGCATTCCGGCAGGTCGAATGGCAGGTAGTAGTGCAACAGCCGCCCATTGAGAATCGGGTCCAGTGCATTGTGCACCCGCTGGGAGCCAGTGGGCGTGGTGGTGGTCACCAGCCATTGCCAGCGGGGATGGCGGAGCGCAAGTTCCTTGATCAGCGGTACCGCGGCGAGGGTCTCGCCCACGGAAACCGAGTGAATCCAGATCAGTGGCGCGCGGCTGGCGCGGTCTGGTACCACACCGAAACGTTCGCGCCAGCGGCGGCGGGTTCCGGGGCGGGAAGGCACCAGCCCGAAGCGTTCGCTCCAGCGCTTGCGGTAGTTGGGGTCCGCGCGACCGCGCCACCACAGATGCAACAACATCAGGGGGAGCATAAGGCGGAAAAACCAGGTATAGAGGTGACGCATCGAATCGAGAACGGGTACCGAAAGGTTGAGGGGCAAAATGGGACGAATTCCGTGGAAAAGGACCCGGTGTTTGGTAGCATTCTACCCCATCTGTGCGCCGCACTGGTGCGACCAAAGTCCTGCAGTGTCGAACTCTGCTGTATCCGAGTCAACCGTTTCATGAGCACTCACCCATCCCACTCCGCCAACCCGACCGCGGCCGTCGGAGTCGCTCCGCCAGGCCTCCACCCCGGCAGCTGGTGGCGCCCCAACACCCTGATGCAACCGCGTCCCTGGCTGCAGTTCAGCGGAGTGCTGGCCCTGATGGTATACGGCTTTTTCGGCATCGCGCTGGACAGCGTGCCGGACAAGGCCGCGCAACTCGCCAATCTGTGCGGACTTGTGATCCTCGCCATCTACGCCAGGCCGGTCGACGGCGTATCGCTGCGCCGCTCGGGCATTGTATGGCTCGCTGTCGCCGCTATCGCGGTTTCCCTGATTTCCTGGATCGCATCCTGGATACTGCAACCGCAGTGGGCGGAATCCTCGTTTAAGGTGCACCGGCTCGCCAACTGGTTTGCGATGATCCCGGTGGCGGTACTGCTGGGGGGACAGGCGCGCAACGCTTATCTGCTGTGGGGTCTGGCACTGCTGGGGCTGCTGTTGTCGCCGTGGATCTCCGGCGGCGGTCTCGCCGAGTGGCAGGCCGGTTTTGCCGGCGAGCGAGTGGACTTTGGCCTGCACAATGCCCAGCACACCGCCATGCTATTTGGCACCGGTGCACTGGGCCTGCTGTCTTTCGCCCCCTCGATTCTGCGCAACCGCCGCGGCTGTTGGCTGTACCGCGCGACCTGGCTGCTCGCGCTCACTATCTGTATTACCGCGGTAATACTGACCCAGACCCGCGGTGTGTGGAGCGGTTTGCTGCTGGCACTGCTGGTCACCATGTGTGCGGCCGTGATCACGTTGAACAAGTATTTCCAAAGCCACCGGCGCTATATCACCGCAGCGGTGGTGGCCGTATGCAGCGCTTCAGTGCTGGTTGGCTATTTGAGCCTCGGAGATATCGTCGATCACCGCCTGGAGGACGAGCGCAATACCTTCACCCTGCTACAGCAGGGCGACCTGGACAAGGTGCCCTACACCAGCGTCGGCATCCGCCTGCATACCTGGGCCGAAGCCCTGAACTGGATTGCCCAGCGCCCCATCGTGGGCTGGGGTGGCAACGGTCGCAGCCTGATCTTCGATTACTCCACCAATCTGCCGGACGAGATCAAGCAGCAGTTTGGCCATCTGCACAACAGCTATCTGGACCTGCTGGTGAATTTCGGGCTGCTGGGACTGCTGCTGCTCGGTGCACTGGTGTACTGGCTGCTGAGCCGCTGCCTGCGCTTCTACCGCGCGGGCCTGCTGTCCGGTAGCAACCTGGTATTCGCGCTGTCGTTCGCGGTGTTTTTTGGCATCATCAACCTGTTCGAATCCTACCTGTTTTTTGAGAGCGGGCGACTGCTGCTGGCTCTGGTAGGCGGCGGACTGCTCACCCAGCTGTGGGCGGCCAAGCGCCGGCAGGCCGCCGACATCGGCGGACAAACTCCCCTATAATCTGCCGCTTCCCATCGGTCTCAGATCAGGCCAGGGTGTGAGAGCCTCAGATTAGGAGCCACAAATTGAGAGTCATCCAGCTGCTGCCTGCACTCAATTCCGGCGGTGTGGAACGGGGTACCCTGGATCTGGCCCGCGCTCTGGTACGCGCCGGCCACGAGTCGATTGTCATATCCAATGGCGGCCGCCTGGTGCAGCAGCTGGAAATGGAAGGCAGCCGGCATATCGCGCTGCCGGTGCACCGCAAATCACTCGCCAGCCTGCTGCAGGTGCGAGCGCTGAGACGACTGATCCGCGAACTGCAGCCGGACATACTACACGTGCGCTCGCGGGTGCCGGCGTGGCTGACCTATCTCGCCTGGAAAAAACTCGACCCGCGCACCCGCCCGCGCCTGGTGAGTACCGCCCACGGTCTGTATTCCATCAACCGCTACAGCGCGATCATGGCGAAGACCGAGCAGGTCATCGCGATATCCGACTGCGTGAAGGACTATCTGCTCACAAACTACCGCGCGGACTTGCGTGCGGAACCCGTGGTGATATACCGCGGTGTGGACACCGCGGAATTTTCCCCACAAACCCCGACGCCCACGGACTGGCTGGAAAGCACCTTGGGCGAATTCCCCGAGTTGCGCGAGCGCCGCTGGCTGCTGCTGCCCGGGCGACTGAGCCGCTGGAAAGGACAGGAAGATTTCATCCACCTGATGGCGGAATTGTCGCAACAGTACAGCGATGTTCAGGGTGTCATTCTCGGCGGGGCGGAAAAGAACAAGGAGCATTTCGCGGAGGAACTGCGAGCGCAGGCGGCATCGCTTGGCATCGCAGACCGGATCACCTTCACCGGCCACCGCGGCGATATCCGCGAGTGGTACCGCCACGCGGCGCTGGTTTACAACCTGTCGAAAAAACCCGAGCCGTTCGGGCGCACGGTGATCGAGGCCGCGGCCATGGGTACACCGATCATCGGCTACGACATCGGTGGCCCGGCGGAATCCCTGCGCGCGTGTTTCCCGCAAGGACTGGTGGAAAACGGCAACGACAAGCAGCTGCTGGAGAGGACCCAGGATCTGCTCGCACACCCGCAACCGTCACACCTCGACCCGGAATTTACCCTGGACACACTCGCGCAAAAAACCATGGCGCTCTATCGGCGCCTGCTGGCACAGCGCCCATCGGACAACCAGAGCTGACGTTTTGATCGACCTCACCCATGCCCAACCCTTCGCCTCCGGCGGCAACCGTCACTGCTACCGGCACCCGAAATTTGCCGACCGCTGTGTCAAGGTCATGCGCCCAGGGCGTATTGCTGAACTGCGCAAGCGCGCGCCCTGGTACAAGGGGCTGGCAAGTGACAGTCAGTTCGATGACAACGCGCGTGAGGTGGTCGGTTACGCGCAGAAGGTCCTCAAGCATGCGCAGCCGGACAGCCCGGTGTGGGCGCACCTGCCGCGCTGGTACGGCATGGAGGAGACGAGTATCGGCCCCGGTGCGGTATCCGAGCTGCTACTGGACGACCGCGGCGAAGCCGGCATAACGCTGGAGAAATACCTGCAGCAGCACGGCCTGGACGACACGATCCGCGGCGCGCTGGAGCGCTTTTCCCTGTGGCTGCGGAGCACCGGTGTACTGACCAAAAATCTGCTGCCGCACAATCTGGTACTCAGCTCCCGCGCTGGCCAGCCGGAGTTGTTCCTGGTGGACGGCCTCGGCAATGCGGCCTTTCTGCCATTCGCGGAATATTTTGCGTTTTCCCGCCGGCGCTATATCGAGCGCCGCATCGAAAAAATGTGGAAGCGCATCAACTGGGAAATTTCCGACCGTGCGATTCCCTGGAAAAAAGCGGAGCGGATGTAAAAGAAAAAAAGCGCTATCAATCAGAGCGATGCAGTTCGGCGAGAAACGCATCCACGGACTGCGCCCACTGCGCCGGGCCGCGGGCCACGGCCCTGCCTTTTTCCGCCAGCGCGCGGCGCTCCGTTTCGTCGTCCAGCAGCCGCAGCAACTGCGCGCACACATCGTCGGCGTCCGCGCCATTACACAGGGCGCCGACTTGGCCACCAGCCACGGCATCCACTGCGCCGCCGTCGCGACCGGCCAGCACCGGCACCCCGTACCACTGCGCTTCGCGGTAGACGATGCCAAAGCCCTCCACAGAATTGCCCTCGCGGCGTGCCGGCATCGCGAACAGGTCCGTGACTTCGTACAGCGCCGCCTTGTCGCCCTCATCCATGGGGCCGAGAAAATGCACGCAGTCCGCCACCTGTAACTCTTCCGCCAGCCTTTGCAGGCGCGGCTGGTCATCCCCCAACCCCGCAATCAGATAGACCACCTGCGGGTGGCGGGCGCGAATCTGCGGCAGTGCGCGGATGACCATATCCACACCCTTGCGCGGCTCCAGGCGGGCAAGGGTTGCCAGCACAGGGACGCCGTCGCCTACCTGCGCACGCAGCCGCGCCAGGCTTTCCGCAGTTGCGGACGCCTGCGGCCATATTGGTGGGTTGATCACCGTTAGACGGGTATTGCCCTGCAGATAAGGCTTAACCAGTTCCGCGGTATAGCGGGAATTCGCAATCACCGAATCCGCCAGGGAGAGCGCGCGGCGGATTCGCTCGGCCTTGCGTGGTGACTGCCATTCGGGAAACTCCATGCCGTGGGCGAGCACAACGAGCGGCACATCAAGGTGGCCAAGCAGTTCTGCACTCTTCCACGAATCCGCGAATATGCCCTGTACTGCACCCGCGCGTACCGCCTGGCGCAGCGCCCGCGCTTTGCGCCAGCGGCGCAGGGGTTTCATACCACCGAAACGCTGCAGCAGAAACGATTTGGCACTGGCCACCTCGGGTACATGGGAAGCATCCGCCAGCACCCGAACTTCATGTCCATTTGCCGCCAGTGCCTCTGCCAGGCCGCCCATCAGGTTCTCGATACCACCGCGGTCAGGGGGGAAATTCTGGGTCGCAATCAGGATCACTGGGTAACTCCGGCACTCGCCATATCTGACTGCGATGGCAGAGGCCAGCCGCAGCGGCGCAGTAGTGCGCGCGCGCAGGATACCTGCTGGGCAAACGGCAACCTCGGGGTGGGGGTTTCCGACGCCAGATCTGTATCGCTGCCGGTCCACTCGTGTACCAGACCGTCATCCAGCAGTCGCTCCACGGCGCTGCGAATTTTGTTGCGGGGATGGCGGCTGGGCAGGGTAATGACGCCGACCTGGGCGCGGCTTTGCAGTGCCTCGAACATCATCGACACACTATCGCCGGTCACCCAGATCTGCCCGGCACAAGCCATCTGCTCCGCCAGCCAGCCCGGTTGGCACTGCTGCCAGGGATGCAATTCGGCTCCACTGTCTGCGCAGTGCGCCAGTGTTGCTTCCGGTGTGCGCCGGCTGTCGGATACCACCCACTGCAGCGGCTGCTTGAGAAGTTGTGCCGCCGCCGTCGACACCTTTACGGTATCCCAGTGGAAATGTTTGCTGGGGCCGCCGAACAGCAACAGCGCGCGCCGGGGCTCAAAGGGCAGCTCAGGCAGCGGCTCGGCGAGAGCACCGCGGGTCAGGATCACATTGGGCAGCGGTGGTGGGCGGTCGTGCTCGGGAACAATGACGAAATCGAACCAGGATAGCGGCAGGCTCGGCCGCAGGATGACCACACTGCGGCCACCAAAAGTGCGACGTGCGCGCAGTACAGCCCAGTGACTGCCGTGGCCGACGCCGAGAATCAGGTCTGGTTTGGGCAACTGGTGCAGAGAATCAGGCAGGCTGCCCCACAGGGTAATCTTGAGCTCGCGACAGGACAGGTCGTGACACTCGACGAAATTCGCGCCAAGGCAGCTGCGCAACCCGCTCACCAGCGCAGCGCTCTGCTTTTCGTGCGCGCGGTTGCCATCCATAAAACGCCAGATTGTCAGCAACACCCGCCTCCACAGTACCGTCGTACAGAAAAACCGCATGCTACCGCAGCCAACCGGGGGAATACAGGCACAGAAAACCCCACGCCGACCGGTCAGCCGATCTATCAAACGACCAGCCAGACACCCCAGGATTACCAGGCGGCGGCCCCGCCGTAATTGAACCGGCGGGGGCCGGCAGTATAATGCCGGATTCAATCCGTTTTGGTGGTGCAGCCACGGTTCGCTAAGCGCCCTGAAGCACGGGGCCCACCGAGCTAATGCTACAGCTGGTTTAGTTCACTTTATGCGCATTCTCCACGTCGACAACCACCAGCAGCGAAAATACGGTCAGCTCCGCGTCAGTTGGGCACTCAAACTGTATTCGGGCCTGGTCCGCGCCGGTCACAACGTGCTGGCCTTCAGCGACCGTGACGTGGCCCGATTCGAGGCCCCCCTCGGTATCCGCGAGCTGGGCCGCAAGATTACCAACCGGCGCCTGCTGCAGACGGTGGAGGCGTTTGAGCCGGAACTGATCGTCTTCGGTCACTGCGACCTGATCGGCAACGACACCTTTGCGGAGATCCGCCGCCGCCACCCGCACATCCTGCTGGCGGCTTGCAACAACGACCCATTGTTTGTGCCGCGCAATGCCGCCAATATCGCCAAGCGCTGCGAAATCGCAGACGCCATGTTCGTCTCCACCGGCCCGCAGGAACTTAAGCCATTTGCAGGTAAACGCGCGAGCATGTGGCATATGCCAAACCCGGTGGACCCGTCGGTGGAAAATGCCGATGCCAGCCTGCTCGCCGCGGACGACCCCGCACTGGAAACCGACCTGCTGTTCTGCAGCAACTCCCGTCAGTTCACAGAACGTGGAGCGCTGGTGTCCGAGCTGAAAGAAAAACTGCCCGGCGACCTGCGCTTCCATACTCCCGGGTTATTTGAGCAGCCACCGTTGTGGGGTCGGGATTACGAGCGCAAGCTGGCCCACAGCAAAATGGGCCTGAACCTGAATCGCCAGGAGGGCTACCAATGGTATTCCTCCGCGCGCATTGCGCAACTGGCCGGCAATGGCCTGCTGGTATTCACCCACGAGTCCGCCGGGTTTGATGATTTCATGCCGGCAGAGACACTGGTCTATTTCCGCGATGCCGCGACACTGCAACAACAGATCGTCGAGTTTCACAGAGACGACGCACGCCGACAGCACTGGGCTTCCCGCTGCCGCGATTTTTTTCACCGCGAGATGAACAACACTCTGTACGCACAGTACATCGTCGAGGCCGCCACCGGCGCGGCCTTCACTCACGACTATGTGTGGGTACAGTGACACTGAATTTTGAATTTAGAAAACAATCCGTGCGCGCAATAACCCTGGAAAATTCACCAGGCATCGCGACCGATTCTGGAGACAACAGTTAATGAACGTTACCGTTTTTGGCACCGGCTATGTGGGCCTGGTGCAGGCCGCAGTTCTGGCGGAAGCCGGCCACCGGGTTACCTGCGTGGATATCGATGAAAACAAGATCGAGCGCCTGAAGCAGGGACATATCCCGATTTTCGAGCCGGGCCTGGAGCCCATCGTCAAGAGTAATAACGAATCCGGTAACCTCAGTTTTACCACTGACGCCGCCGCCGGTGTGGCCCACGGAGACCTGATTTTTATCGCCGTCGGCACCCCGCCGGACGAGGACGGCTCCGCAGACCTGCGCTATGTGCTCGCGGTGGCACGCACCATTGCCGAACACATGGACCGCAAGAAATACATCATCAACAAATCCACCGTGCCGGTAGGCACCGCGGACAAGGTGCGCGAGCAGGTAACCCGCACCCTGGCCGAGCGCAATGCGCTGAACTTGGAATTCGATGTGATTTCCAACCCGGAGTTTTTGAAAGAAGGCTCCGCGGTAGCGGACTGTATGAAACCCGATCGCATCATCATCGGCACCAGCGAGCACGCGTCCGAGCAGAAAATGCGTCAGCTGTACGCGCCGTTTAACCGCAACCACGACAAGGTCATCGTGATGGATGTGCGCAGTGCGGAATTGGCCAAGTACGCGGCCAACTGCATGCTCGCCACCAAGATCAGTTTCATGAACGAGATGGCCGTAATCGCTGACCGCGTCGGCGCGGATATTGAATCCGTGCGCCAAGGCATAGGCTCGGACCCGCGCATCGGCTACCACTTCATCTACCCCGGCATCGGCTACGGCGGTTCCTGTTTCCCGAAAGACGTGCAGGCCCTGAAAACCACCGCCGCGCAACTGGGACTCGACCCGAAAATCCTGAACGCGGTGGAAGAGCGCAACCACAGCCAGAAGCATTACCTGCTGGAAAAAATCCAGCAGCGTTACGGCAAGGATCTCTCCGGCATGACCTTTGCGCTGTGGGGCCTGTCGTTCAAGCCCAACACCGACGATATGCGCGAGGCGCCCGCCCGTGTGCTGATGGAAAACCTGTGGGAGATGGGTGCCAAGGTGCGCGCGTTTGACCCGGAGGCGATGCACGAGTGCGAGCGTATCTACGGTAACCGCGAAGACCTGCAACTGTGCGGCACTCGCGACAGCGCGCTGTCCGGTGCCGATGCGCTGATCATTGCCACCGAGTGGCAGCAGTTCAAATCACTGGACCACAACACCGTGCGCAGCAGCCTCAAAGCCCCGGTCGTGTTCGACGGCCGCAACCTCTATGATCCACTGGATATGGCAGAGGCCGGGTTTGAATATTTCTGTGTGGGTCGCCCGCAGGTGGCGAGCTCCCAGTAATTTTATTGGACACAGCCACCGGGCGCCCGTTGAGCCCGGTGGCAGTGCTTCTGATCAGTCCAACAACTTGTACAAGTCGTAATACGCAAATACATCGCGGATCTTGCAATCGTTGCCGCCGCGCTTGCGCCAGTTTTCCCTCTTCAATGCCGCCTCCTGGGTGCCACTCACGGTCAGGTAGCGCGCGCTCCAGCTGCGACTATCCGGCAAGCGCGAGCACGGTGTTCCCTGCAGCAAGCTCATGGCCTTCAGCCATACATCGTCTGCCTTGGGGCAGAGCTTCAGGAATTTTTCCTTGTCGAACGCATCCGGGTGCAGTGAACCCGGGAAATACAGCACGCCGCCCACACCGGTGGGGAATACCAGCGGTGATGGTTCGCTATCACTGTCCTGCAAGCTCCAGTCGGAAACCCAGTCATCGTAAGGCAGCAACTTGCCCTGCTTGCTCCTACGCATAAAGTGCGCGCGGTGACAGTGAATCCAGCTCGGGTTGCGCAGCCAGGCACGGTAGAGCTGATCGATCATATCCGGTGGATACAGGGTGTCATCGTCCACCGTGATCACCAGACTCTCGGGGAACTGGGAGAACGCGTAAAAGTACTTGGTATAGGGCCCCAGATCCTCCACATAGAACACCTGCAACCCGCGCTGCTGCTGACGCACCAGACTCTCCGGCAGCTGGCCGTCGGGGAACTGCTCTTTCGACAGCCACAACGCGATCACATCCGCCCTCACCCACTGCTGGAACAGGCTCTCCACCGTGTACACCACGTTGTCGATGCGCTTGTCGAAGGAGGTCAGGGAAACAACGATATGGTGTTCCTTGTCGTTGCCGATACCTGGCGCAGTACTGTTCAGCGCCTGCTGCTGCAGCAGCTGAACCCGCAGGATGGATTCCAGTTTGCGGTTGTTGACGGCGTCATGCTTGCGCAGGCGCTTCTTCATAAAGTAGGAAAACATGCGTTGAGACCTGCCCTGCCCGGCACCGGCTGTTGCGGCGCCCAATTACACTGGACCAAGAGTTTAAGGGATAAGCCCTGGTGCCTCCACCGCACGGATCACACCTGCGCGGGCATAAAAAAAGGCGGAGACCTTGCGGCCCCGCCTTTTTTCACCGGTACGGCTTTTGCCGTCAGGCAGATGCCACCTGCGGCGGTTGGCAGCCCTCATGCACGTCACTGAGCCAGCCCATATGCGCCTGGCTGCGGCCCTGTACCGCATCGAAATACATTTGCTGCAGGCGCTTGGTGATGGGTCCGCGGCGGCCCGAGCCAATGGTGCGGCCGTCGAGCATGCGGATTGGCAGCACTTCCGCGGCCGTGCCAGTAAAGAAGGCCTCGTCGGCGATGTACACCTCGTCGCGGGTAATGCGTTTCTCCACCACCTTGTAACCGCACTCCTCCGCCAGCTGGATCACCGACTTGCGGGTGATGCCGTCAAGACAGGAGGTCAGTTCCGGGGTGTAGATCACGCCGTCGCTCACCAGGAAGAAGTTCTCTCCACTGCCCTCGGCCACGTAGCCCTCCGGGTCCAGCAACAGCGCTTCCTCGCAGCCGTTGCGGATCGCTTCCTGCAGCGCCAGCATGGAGTTGATGTAGTTACCGTTGGCCTTCGCCTTGCACATGGCGATATTCACGTGGTGGCGGGTATAGGATGAGGTGTTGACCTTGATACCCAGCTCGCGGGCCTCCGGGCTCATGTAGCTCGGCCACTCCCAGGCGGCAACGATCACGTGGGTCTGCAGCTTGTCCGCGCGCAGTCCCATGCCCTCGGAGCCGTAAAATGCCATCGGGCGCAGGTAGGCCTCCTTGAGGCCGTTCTCCCGTACCACCAGACGCTGGGCTTCGTTCAGCTGTTCCGCATCCCACGGCATGGGCATGTTCATGATCTTGGCAGAGCGGAACAGGCGGCGGGTGTGTTCATGGAGGCGGAAGATACTGGTGCCGCCGTCGGCGGTCTGATAGGCGCGCACGCCCTCGAACACGCCCATTCCATAGTGCAGAGTGTGGGTGAGCACATGTACCCGGGCATCGCGCCACGGAACCAGTTCACCATCAAACCAGATAACGCCGTCTCTATCGGCAAATGACATGGGAAACTCCTGCAAGAATTCAGTTACGCACTCTGTAGGAGCTTTGGCCTGGGGAGGAAAGTCGAGCCCGGACATTGGGCAGATCGAGCCAGTTCGCCAGCAGGCTGGCTCCTACAGCACAGAGCCAGTGAAAAACAGTTTAAGCAGGCAGCGAATAAAAACACCGGGGGATGTGCATTCTCCCGCGGGAGATGGCTCAGCCCAGTATCTGCTGCCAGGTTGTTTCAACGGTCTTTCTTTCCGCTTCGAATTGGTCACCGGATACAACCCCGGGCAGCTGTTGTAATGCCAGGCGATGACCTTCAGATCGGTAGGCTTTGTAGGCGTCGATCAAATGCGCGGCCTGGTGAGCCGGCATCAGGCCCGCCTCGGTGAGGCTTTCAAGAATGCGAATATTATCGGTATATCGCACGATTGATGGGGCGCTGTGCGCCCAGGCCAATGCGGCATATTGAACCATAAATTCAATGTCGACAATACCGCCCCGACCGTGCTTGAGATCGAATTCCCGATCATTGCTCTTATCCAGCTGCGCACGCATTTTATTGCGCATATCCACCACTTCTTCACGCAATTTCTGCTCATCCCGCGGCTCACAAAGCAGTTCACTGCGCAGGGTTTCGAACGCGACACCGAGCCGTTCGCTGCCGGCTACCGCACGGGTGCGCACCAGTGCCTGGTGTTCCCAGGTCCAGGCGCTCTCGCGCTGGTATTTTTCGAACGCCACCAGCGAGGTCACCAACAGGCCGGAATTGCCAGATGGACGCAGGCGGGTGTCCACCTCGTACAGCGAACCACTTAGCGTGCGCGTCTGCAGGATATGAATCAGGCGCTGGGCGAGACGGGTGTAAAAGCTCAGGTTGTCGATGGCTCTCTCACCGTCGGTGTACTGCTGGGCCTCGGCGTCGTGCACAAACACGATATCCAGGTCAGAGCCGTGACCGAGTTCCAGGCCACCGAGCTTGCCGTAGGCGACGATGGCAAAGCGCATTTCCTCCGCACTTGTGCCCGCGGGTGCACCGTGCTTTTCCGTGACTTGTTGCCACGCGAGCTGCAGCGACTGCTGCAGAATCGCCTCGGCGAGCCAGGTGAGGGAATCGCTCACTTTCATCAGCGGCAGCGCGCCGGTAATTTCCTGGGCGGCAATCCGCAGACTCTGACCCTGCTTGAAGTGGCGCAGCGCCTCCATCTGCGCCTCCAGGTCATCCGGGTCCACCCGCAGCATATGCTGGCGCAGGTCGTCGGCAATATCTTTGGCGGTGGAAGGCTGCAACAGCCGGCGCTGGTCGAGCATTTCATCCAGCAGGATGGGATGGCGCGCCAGCTGCTCGGCGATCCACGGCGAGGCGCTGCACAACCGCAGCAACTGGGTCAGCACCGGCGGGTTTTCGATGATCAAGACGAGATAGGCGCTGCGGCGCAAAATGGAACGCAGCAGCGGCATCACCCGCGCGAGCGCCAGTAATGGCTCACTCACCTCAGACGCCGCCGCCAGCAACAGCGGCATGGTCTGGTCCAGACGCTGACGACCGGACGCCGGCAGCGCGGCGACTATACGATCGCCGCGCAGGTCCAGCAGAAGATCCAGCGCCTTGGACGCCGGCTGGAAGCCGCCCTCGTGCAGTTGCTCCAGCCAGCTATCCCGATCTTCGGCGCGCGTGCAGCCAGCCCACAGCATTTGCCAGTGTTCGCCGGGACTGATCTCGCCGCTCTCTTCCGGCGGCGCGATCACCTCGTCGAATTCCCTCTCGATCACCGTGCGAGCTTCCACCAGTTTTTGCTCCAGTGACGACCAGCTCTCATAACCCAGGGCAAATGCCAGCTGCTCCCGGCGAGCGGGTTCCGATGGCAGCGTCTGGGTCTGCTGGTCTTTCTCCGCCTGCAGAGCGTGCTCCACCCGCCGCAACAGCAGGTAGGCGTCACGCAACTGCGCCGCGCAACCCACCGGCAGGTGGCCGCCCGCTTCCAGCAGCGGTAGCACTTTCAAAATATTGCGCACCCGCAGATCCGGCTCGCGGCCACCGCGGATCAGCTGGAACGCCTGCGCGATAAATTCCACTTCGCGGATGCCGCCGCGCCCCAGCTTGATGTTGTCGGTCATGCCGCGCGCGCGCACCTGGCGCTGGATCAGGGTTTTCATTTCCCGGAGCGCCTCGATCACACTGAAGTCGATATAGCGGCGGTAGGTGAAAGGCCGCAGTAGTTCTATCAATTCTTCTGCAGCCTGTGCCGCGCCCTCGCCCGCCATCGCCACCGGGCGCGCCTTGATCATGGCGTAGCGTTCCCACTCCCGCCCCTGGGTCTGGTAGTAGTCTTCCAGCGCCGCGTAATGGCTCACCAGCGGCCCGCTGTCGCCATAGGGGCGCAGGCGCATATCCACGCGAAAAACAAAACCGTCGGCGGTGGTGGCATCCAGGGTCTTGATCAGGCGCTGGCCGAGGCGCTGGAAATAAGCCTGGTTCTCCAGGGATTTCTTGCCGTCAAACTGGTCGCCGTCGGACTGGCCGGGTTCCGGGTAGGCAAAAATCAGATCGATATCCGAGGACAGGTTCAGCTCCCGCGCCCCCAGCTTTCCCATGCCCAACACGATCATCGGCTGTAGAGCAGCCGCGCGATTGCGCGGTTGGCCGTGCCGCTCCACCATCGCTTGCCAGTGCCAGTCGAGTGCGGACTGGATACAGACTTCCGCCAGTTCCGTCAGCCTCGCGCACACCGTGGGAATATCCCACTGGCCAGCAAAGTCCCGGAAGATCACTTCCGCATTCACCCGGTTCCTGAGCTGGCGCAGGGCTTTTTCCAGCGCCTGCTCGGAATCCAGCAGTGCGAGATCTGGCGCAGCGATGCCGAGATCGTCACTGCCCAGCAGCTGTTGCAGCAGCGTGGGGTTGCGACTGCACTGCTGCATAAAATAATCCGAGCCGACCATGGCGCGCGCCACAGCGATCTGTCGCGCAGTGTTGTTTTCCAACAGCGCGGTTACTGCCGCAACAGCTTCACCTCCCACCTGTTCACACCAGCTTTGCCACTGTTGTTGCAGGCGGGATTGCAGATGCTCGGGACAGGCGGCGTCGGGAAAGGGCAGCACGGAAGAGTCCTTTTACGTGATATTGAGGATGCAGATATTCGGGTAAGTATAAAAAACCGACCGGCGGGCCAGTAGACCCGCGCACAATGGCCGCTTAAAAGGCGATATCCGGCGGCGGTGCCACCCGCAAGACTTCCTGTACCGTGGTAATGCCCGCGGCGACCTTCTTCGCGCCGGATAAACGCAGGCTGCTCATGCCCTCGCGCATCCCTTGCCTACGCACCAGTTGCAGGTCGCAGTCGTGAGTGACGAGAGCCTGGATGCCCTCGCTGAACGGCAGGATTTCGTAGATGCCCTGGCGGCCGCGGTAGCCGGTGTTGCGGCAGTCGAGGCAGCCTTCGGGCTGATAAACCGCTTCCGGTTTCGGCGCGCGCCAGGGCTTCACCAGCGCCTGCCAGTCTTCATCGCTGATCTCCGCCTTGCGCTTGCAGTTGGGGCACAGGGTACGCACCAGGCGCTGGGCCATGACCCCGAGCACGGTGGATTTCAGCAGATAGTGGGGGAGCCCCAGGTCCAGCAGACGGGTGACCGCGGTGGGTGCATCGTTGGTGTGCAGGGTGGAAATCACCAGGTGGCCGGTGAGCGCCGCCTGCACCGCCATCTGTGCGGTTTCCAGGTCGCGGATCTCCCCCACCATGATGATGTCCGGGTCCTGGCGCATCAGGGTGCGGATACCGGCGGCGAAATCCAGGCC